>QIDY01000024.1 GCA_003228495.1 Nitrospirota bacterium | reverse complement strand
GTCAATCTTGAGGAAGGGACCATTCGCTTAACCGCCAAACATACCAAGACCAACACGGCCCGAGTAATTTATATGACCGGAGATTTCTTATTGGTCATGATGAAGATGAGGCAAGTGCGAGATCAACAGTATCTTGACTGTCCTTATGTGTGTCATCTCAGAGGCCAGGCCATTAAAGAACTAAAGCACAGCTGGAAAACAGCCTGCCAACGGGTTGGCTTAGTTGGGAAAACGTTTCATGATCTCAGAAGAACGGGTGTGCGTAACCTAGTAAGGGCGGCTGTTCCTGAAACGGTGGCTATGAAGATCAGTGGTCACAAGACACGGGCAGTCTTTGACCGTTACAACATTACCAGTGAAGAGGACTTAAAAGAGGCAGCTACTCGACTCGGGGATTACATAAATCGAAAAAAAGGCACAGCATTGGGCACACCTGATGCTTTTGATGTTCAGGAAGAGGACCGTCGAATCGTTGAACCCTTTGAAAGGTTTGAGGAAAATATGGAGCTGGCGAGAGGAATCGAACCTCCGACCGGCGGTTTACAAAACCGCTGCTCTACCGACTGAGCTACGCCAGCTTTAAGGAAATGATTGGGGCATCTTAACAAAGGTTGAAGTCTGGGACTAGGAGGTGGGTATGAATATTTTTCAGATGCGGGAGATATTTACGACATATCAAGTAGGACTTTTAAGGTCCCTCGCTGTGAGGCCTGCTCCATTGCCTTTATTCCATCGCTCAGTGAAAAACGTGCATGAATAAGCGGCTCCACTTCAATCATCCCGCTACCTAACAACCGAAGCGCTGGAGCAAAAGGGCCGCAACGAGAGCCAACAACCGAAATTTCATGAATCACCAATTCCGTCATATTGACTAATATCTCCCCATGATACGTTGATTTGAGCACAATTGTTCCCCGTGGTCTGACGAGTTGGATAGCCGTGGTAAGCCCTTCAGGGCTTCCGGTGGCTTCTACGACGATATCCGCACCTGGAGGGATATCCTCGATATTGGAAGTCCCCGCTATGCTTTTTAAAAGAAGCCAGGCATGGCGCTCAGGATGTCGTCCCAGGAGTGTGACGTGGCAACCCGATAAGGCCAATATTTGTGCGCAGAGCAGCCCTAACTTTCCGTCCCCGATGATGATGACACGGTCCTTGGGTTTGATTGTCACAAGTTGGGGTATTTCACAGGCTGCGGCCAGGGGTTCGATGAACACGGCCTGTTCAGTGGATATTTCTTCAGGGAGCGGATGGAGGTTTTCAATGGGTAGCGAAAGATAATCTGCAAAGGCACCGTCGCGCCCCATGATTCCTAACGTCGTGCGATTGGGACAATGAGTTGGCCGTCCCTGTAAGCAGGTCTGACAGACACGGCAGGCAGCATTGATTTCCCCGACCACTCGCTTTCCAACAAGTGAGGCATGATCTGGTGCATGATCAACGACACCCACGAATTCATGGCCCAGCACTCCCCGGAAATCCATATAGCCTTTGACCATATGCAAATCCGTTGAGCAGATTCCTGCTTGTAATATTTGGATGATGGCCTCCTGTGGTCTGAGTTCTGGCTTTGGTCGATTCGTTTGCAGATTAAGGTTTTTCTCAAGTACTAAGCCTCGCATGGTTCCCTCATATCTCAACAATGATCAATATGATCGAGTGACGGGACAAATTTTAGCAAATTGGCATGTTATGTTCAGCAGGTGGACTAAACTCATAGGCAACAGAAAAAACATCTTATAATTTTCGTCACAGAATTATCTTCGGGAAAGATTTTGGAAAATTGGTCGATGGCATAGCATAGAGGTTGTTCTCTTTGAATATGGAGGCTAGCATGTTTTCAGGGTTTGCAACGGCACTTTCAGGGATTCAAGCTGGCAGTCGACTTCTTGGCGCCAGTGCTCACAATATTGCTAATGCACAGACCGAAAATTTCAAGCGCACACGAGCCATTCTTGAAGAATCGTCGGCAGGGGGTGTGATTGTCACATTGGAAAAGGACAATCGGCCGGGGCCTCAATTGCCTACCGGGGACGACCCCTTTACATTTCGAGAAGGGTCAAATGTTGAATTAGAAGAAGAATTCATCCACACCTTGGAAGCCACCCACCTTATTGAAGCCAATCTGGCGGGTATTCGGACTCAAGACAAGGTGTTGGGTTCTTTGTTGGATATCATCGAATAAGAGTTATGAGAGAATAGTCAAAAAATATCTCAGCAAAAACCTTCATCCGTGCCAGTATTCTAGCCTGCCTTTCCAAAATATCACTACAAGGTTCTTTTTTCTGCTGGTCGCTGTCTAATTCTTTCAAGAATATTTACTCTGACAGAACGTTCGAAAGATTCTGTTTATGTGTATGATATCTTGTCCGCATATTTTTAATCATTTGCTTCCCGATAATTAGATTTGTACGGCAAATCGTCCCATCCTTAAGGCTAAACCATCCTGTAATACCCTAGATTCGTGCCACATGGGGAAAAACCCATGATTTGACTTTGAAGGTGGAGAAACAATTATTGTAGAATCATAAGGTTGTTCGGTTTTCGTGTGTCTTGCCTTCCAAAATGAGGATACGCATAAAGGGTCTGAATACCTAAAATTTTGTTGAGCACCCTCTTTCACTTACATTTCTCTCAAAACAGGAGATTGGGATAATGCACATGTCATGGATGTTTTCGGGCTCTAGCAGGCCATTGCGGGTTGCCCCATTTTGGGGATTCATGCTCCTCTTGATCGGCCTTGGGCTTGTCGGAGGGTTTTGGGGCAATGGCTGGCTGTTTCCCGCACAATCGCAAGCAGCCCTTCCAATTGCATTTGTTGAAGGCTTTTCCGAGATTGTTGAAAAAGTCGGGCCAACGGTTGTCAATGTCGCGGTGACAAGTGGTGGGGGTTCATCTCGGCAATTACCTCCAGGGCCGTTTGGAGGTCCTCCCGGCGGTGGTCCTCCAGGTGGAGGACCTCCTGGTCGTCCTCCCGGTGGGCCAGGTATGAGTGCCGGTTCGGGTGTCATCATTGATTCGCGTGGGTATATCCTTACCAATAATCATGTTGTCGAAGACGCCAGGGATATTACAGTGACGTTTAATGATGGCCGGGAAGTCCCTGCGACGGTTGTGGGCACTGATCCCAAGACTGACTTGGCGGTAATTAAAGTCAAGATTGACAATGAACAACTTCCTTCCATTGTCTGGGGAACGTATGACACCCTTCGTGTTGGGGATGTGGTCTTAGCTGTGGGTAGCCCCTTCGGATTGAAATCATCGGTGTCATTCGGAATTATCAGTGCGTTGGGGCGTGGGAGTGTGGGAATTACAGAATACGAAGATTTCATTCAAACCGATGCTGCGATCAACCCAGGAAACTCCGGTGGCGCCTTGGTCAATATGAAAGGGGAACTTATTGGCATCAATACGGCTATATTTTCTCGAACCGGTGGTTCGGAAGGCGTTGGATTTGCCATTGCCGTGAGTATTGCGAAGGATATTTCGAGTAGCCTTATTGAATCAGGAAAAGTGGTTCGCGGATGGATGGGCGTGGCGATCCAAGAATTAACGCCGGCGTTGGCTCAATCCTTTCAATTACCGGAAGGGCAGCAAGGTGGAGTCTTGATCAGTGAGGTGCACCAAGATGGCCCGTCCGCCAAAGCCGGCCTACAGCGTGGAGATGTGATTTTGGAATATGGCAATGAACCCGTGAAAGATGTGAATCACCTTCGAAACATTGTGGCCCGCACAAAAGTCGGCAAGCAAAAAGAAATCAAGGTGTTGCGGGAAGGTCAGGAAAAGGCGTTGACCTTGGTATTGGGCGAACGGCCGTCCGATCAGGTATTGGCCAAAACGAGCCCTCCAGGCGAGAGCCCCCCAGCCATGGCGAAACTCGACAATGTGTTGTCGGGATTGGAGGTGGAGGCCATCACGCCCGATAATCGAAAACAATTCGGTATTTCCGAAGAGGCTAAGGGCGTAGTGGTGACCAAAGTGGAAGCGGGGAGTGAAGTTGAAGCTGCGGGTATTCAACCCGGTGACCTCATTCAAGAAGTCAGCCGAAATGTCATCAAAACCCTTGATGATTTTCAGCAAATTGCCTCAAAGATTGAGAAAGAGGAATTGGTGGTACTCTTGGTTAATCGACGCGGTAATAATCTTTTTGTGGCGATCAATCCCAAATAATTTGACGAACCCATAAAGAGAGGGAGGCCCATGCGCCTCTCTCTTTTTATGAAACACACGGATACAAGATGGCCAAACAAAGTCAAATGGGTCAGTGGTTTGAAGAGAAAATCTTTAAGCCTCTGGAAGATAAGAAGATGCCCGTCATGGAGCATCTGCATGAGTTCCAGCATCGGTTGACTCGCGCGGTTGTGGTGATGGCCTTGGTGTTTGTGGGGACATTTTTTTATGCCGATACGTTAGTGACCTGGCTACGTGTTCCGCTTCAAAATTATTTTATTTTAGATTCCTGGGCGTGGGTACCATCTGATTTACCCAAAATTCCCTTGGTATTTCTCGCCCCGGCCGAAGCTCTGTGGCAAAATGTCAAAGTGGCTGGATTGTGTGCCTTAGTTCTCACCACTCCCTATTGGTTATGGGAAGTTTGGCAATTTGTGGTCCCTGGGCTTCATGCGCAAGAACGGCGATTCGTTGCACCATTCACGGCCATTAGTACCGTCGCATTTTTTCTTGGATTGACCTTTTGCTTCTTTTTTGTGCTCCCCTTTGCCCTACACTTTCTGCTTTCCTACGGGCTAGCATCAGGCTTTATCGCACAAATTTCCATTGCGAACTTTGTGGGATTTATTCTGTGGTTTCTCTTGGTGTTTGGACTCATTTTCGAGGTGCCGTTAGCCCTGACGCTGATGGCCAAGCTAGGATGGGTCGATGCTCCGTTATTGAGGAAATATAGGAAGTGGGCCTTTCTCGGCTCCTTTCTATTTGCGGCCATTTTGACACCGACGCCTGATCCCTTTAATCAAGCTATCATGGCGCTCCCCATGTATTTCTTTTACGAAGTAGGGATTATCAGTGCCCAAATCTTTGGAAAAAAGAAACCAAAGGAAACCGACGACGTGGCTCCGACAGCACCATCGGCTTCTGTGGTTTCTCGTCCCGTCACTCAACCGGCAGGGGCGGGAACTGGTGGCGATGATGATTATGTCAGCGTTCCAGACTCCGGTCCACGATGAGTATTGAACGAGATAATAGCGGGGTTATCCGGTGATCGGTGTGGCTGCTCTAATGGTTAGCAACAAAATTCTTTCAGGCGAAGAGCCGGATAACTGTAGTAAAATATTAGCAGACACCTTGACGAACTACCAAATGGCCCTTTTATCCTATGAAGTCCTGCCTGATGAGCGAGAGACGATTGTGCAACGATTGCAAGCTCTCTGTCAGGCTGGAACGTCGCCGGTTGTTCTGACTTTAGGAGGAACGGGTGTGAGACCGACCGATTGGGTTCCCGAGGCGACTCGAGAGGTGATTGACAAAGAAATTCCAGGGATTGCCGAAGCCATGCGCGCTGAAAGTCTGAAAAAAGTCCGCACCGCGATGCTTTCTCGGGGAATTGCTGGCATAAAGGATAAGACGGTGATCATCAATTTGCCTGGGAGTCCTAAGGGCGTGAAAGAAAACTGCGAGGTGATTTTACCCCTCCTTGATCATATTGTTCAAAAAATAGGGTTTTCCAAAACAAAGAAAGATTCGGCATTTTCATAGACTGAATAGCAGTTTTAAACCATGAAATTTTATTGGCTTTATTGTGGAGGCAAATATGGCAACCGAGCTTAAGATGGTTCAACCATCTCCGACATCAAGCGGCGATATCTGTACGTATATGTGGGCCTGTGCGATTTGTGACGAAACCGAAACCTGTCAGAAGGATCGGGAAGGCCATAGCCGGTGGTTGGTGGCCAAACGCATGGAGCGCATTGAACACAAGATTCTCGTTATGAGTAACAAGGGTGGAGTGGGAAAGAGTACCATGACCACGAATTTGGCGATTAGCTTGGCCCTGAAGGGCTATGAGGTGGGCGTGTGTGACATGGATATTCATGGTCCGAATATTCCTAAAATGATGGGGGTCGAAGGAGAGAAGCTTAAAATTAGTACGGGTGGAGGGATTATTCCACATCAAGTCTACAATCTGAAAATTGCATCAATGTCATTTCTTCTTCAGAATTCTGATGATCCCATTATTTGGCGAGATGCGTATAAGTTTGAATTTATTAATCAGTTATTAGGTGGAATCGAATGGCAAGATTTGAATTTTCTCCTAATTGATTTACCACCCGGTACCGGCAATGAATCAGTGACCACGATGGACTTGATTGGAGATGTGACCGGCTGCGTGATTGTCACGACGCCTCAAGAAGTGGCCTTGTTAGATTCTCGAAAGTCGGTGACCTTTGTGAGAGATAGTGAGCTTCCGATCATTGGAATTATCGAGAATATGAGCGGCATGGATTGTCCTCATTGTCACAAGGCTATTGAAGTTTTCCGAAAAGGTGGGGGGGAAGCCTCGGCGGCCGATATGGATGTGCCGTTCCTTGGGCGTGTCCCACTCGATCCAGAAATGGTGTTGCAATGTGATCGAGGCGAGCCCTATGCCCTGTTTCATTCGGATCTTCCAACAGCGGATGCGATTCATGGTATCGCCAATAAGATTGAGGAGTTTTGCAAAAAGAAAGGCTCAAAAGGCTCATTAGTGAACGTTGCGGCTCGCCCCGCGCCATTTAAAAAACCATAAACGCCCGGCAAAGCCAACCCGTGCCCTTAATGATCGTTTAGAAGTATTTGGTAAGATCATGGATTCTTTAACTTCATTAACAGCTGCCCAGCAAATTGTTTTAGGTGCAGCTCAACCCCTTGGTTGTGAAAAAATTGGTTTACTTGATGTTTTGGGACGTGTGTTGGGAGAAGATATTATTGCCCCACGCGCAAATCCCCCTTGGGATAATTCAGCGATGGATGGGTTTGCGGTCCGATGGTCAGATATTCATTCTGAACATGCCATATCAAAAATTCCTGAATTGAAGATTGTCGAAGATGTTGCTGCTGGTGCCGTAGCGACCAAATCTGTCGGCCCTGGGGAAGCTATTCGTATTATGACTGGTGCCCCCATGCCGGCTGGAGCCGATACGGTGGTTCGCATTGAATATACTGAACCCTCAGAAACAACCGTTCGAATTATGATGTCTGAATATGGACAGGGTGCCAACATTCGCCCCAAAGGGGAAGATGTTCATGAAGGGGACTGTATTATTGCCAAAGGGACTCCACTCCGGTCGGGAGAAATCGGCATGCTGGCGATTCTGGCAAAATCGTTTGTGCTCGTCCACCAGCGGCCACGCGTGGGAATTCTTTCAACAGGCGACGAGTTAGCTGATTTGGATGAATCCTTCGACGAACACAAAATTGTCAACTCGAATAGCTATGGCATGGCGGCCGGCGTACAAGAGGCAGGCGGTATCGCCGTCTTATTAGGCATTGCTAAAGATAATCCTGATTCCTTAAAAGAGAAAATTCAGCAAGGGTTGACCTGTGATATTCTGGTGCTGTCAGGTGGTGTCTCCATGGGAGATTCCGATTTTACTAAGCCGGTGTTTGCGGAACTTGGAGCAGACATGAACTTTTGGAAATTGGCTATTCGCCCTGGGCAGCCTGTCGCCTTTGGGAAAATTCAAGGGAAATTGGCTTTCGGGTTACCCGGGAATCCCGTATCTTCCATGGTGACTTTTGATCAGCTGGTCCGACCGGCCATAATGAAGTTAGGAGGCCATGCTACCTGGGAACGTCCAATAGTCAGAGCGACGTTCCAAGAGACCTTTTCGAAGCAGACGGATCGTCGGCATTTTCTTCGAGGTGTTCTTTCGTATGAAAACGGCGCCTTAGTTGTCCGGACCACGGGCAAACAAGGGTCTGGGATATTAACCTCGATGGTCAAGGCCAATGGATTTATTGACGTACCGGAAGAAGTGGCAGGACTTCAACCGGGTGATGTCGTGAATGTACAATTGTTGTCCAGGAATTTTTAAGCCGTTTCAATTGTTGTTTATGTCATACGACGGGCATTGATTATTCCTCATAATTTATACAAGGAAATACAGGCTTCAAAATGGCACCCCCTATTGTGTGTTTCGTGGGCCGCTCCAATAGTGGCAAAACCACTCTCATCGAACGATTGATTCCAGAGCTCACTCAGGCAGGCTATCGAGTCGCCACAATCAAACATGCCGGCCATGGGTTTGATCTCGATACAGAGGGAAAAGATAGTTGGCGACATAAACGTGCGGGGGCCAGTCAAGTTGTCGTACTTTCTAAGGGCAGTCTGGCCATGTTCGCCGATGTGCCTGAAGAACTTCCTGTCGAGGCCGTACGAGATCGATTCGTTAACCATGACACCGATTTAATTATCGCGGAGGGTTGGAAAAGCGAAGGATTTCCCAAAGTCGTTGTGGTGCGAGAGGAACTGCAAGAAGTCGATGTATCACTTGAAGGATTAATCGCCGTCGCTTCCATCAAGCCCATAGATACCAACGCACCCTGGTTTGATCGAGATGATGTCCAGGGGTTGGCCAAGATCATTATCTCCCGGTTTCCACGCCAAGTGAATTCGTAACTTCCATGGGTAACAGTCTGACCCTCATTGTGGCCACGCTCCTTGTGTTGGCCTTAGGAGGGGCGGTAGCTATTCCTCTCACCAACCAGCCAACATTCTGCGCCAGTTGTCATACAATTAAGCCGTCTTATGATTCCTGGATTCGCTCCAGTCATAAAGATGTGACTTGTGTAGATTGCCACGTGAGACCTGGGTTCTCAGGATTCATCCAGGATAAGGTGTTGGCAGGCTTAAAGGACGTGGCCATTACCTTCTTCGGAACACCGACCGAACCCCACAACCTCCAATCGCATGTGGATTCATCCGTCTGTCTTGGATGTCATCGCGCGATTTTACGAGTCACAGAAGTATCCTCCCGAGATTTGCCTCCACCAGTCAAAGAAGTGGGGCTTATTATGGACCATCGGGAACATATGGTAGCTTTTGAAAAACGTGGGCAAGGCGAAGGCTGTACGATCTGTCATTCCCGCGTCGTGCATGGGAAACCTATTAAAGGGTACCCCATTGTTATTCCACGTGGGCATGTCAAGCTCGATGACCAACCACACAAGCCCGATCTTCCTCAGGACTCTATGCTCTGGAAAACCACGATGGCGGATTGCATGCGTTGTCATGATGGAAAGCAAATACATGATGGCCAAGTCCTGAGCAATCGCTGTGAAACATGTCACCTGCCGGATAAAATCGGCGGATTTTTATTTTAACAATGTCCTTCGGTTTCATGTCTAAACCCATTGTTGAAGTTCGAAATCTGACCAAGCGATTTGACGATTTTACGGCTGTCGATGATGTTTCGTTTGACATCCAAGAAGGCGAAATCTTGGGACTGCTGGGGCCAAACGGTGCCGGTAAAACTACGACCATTCATATGTTGCTGGGATTGATTACCCCCACGTCAGGTACCATCCATATGTTTGGGCTTGATCTCGCCCAGCATCGTGAAACGATTCTCCGACAAGTCAATTTCTCTTCCACGTATATTTCCATGCCGTTTTCCTTAACGGTAGAGGAAAACCTCAAAGTGATTGCCCGGCTCTATAGCCTGCAAAACATTCAGAAGCGCATTGATGAAATTATTGAAAAATTGGAGATGGGTGATATTCAGTACAAGCTCACCCGAAAATTATCATCAGGTCAAATGTCTCGCCTGACATTAGCCAAGGCCATTATGACAGAACCCAAAGTGCTGTTCTTAGACGAACCCACAGCCAGTTTAGATCCCGACATTGTCAACAAAATTAAAATATTTCTGAAGGAGTATCAACGAACCGCCGGGTTAAGCATTCTCTATACCTCCCACAATATGCGCGAAATGGAAGAAATGTCGAATCGCATCATCTTTCTGCAACATGGCCACATTGTGGCGGAAGGCACTTCCGACCAAATTATTCAACGTTATGGGCAACGTGATTTAGAAGAAGTCTTTTTAAAATTAGCGCGGGAGTCAAAAGAGAAATGAACCTAGGACGAATTGGAGGGCTTCTGTCCCGCCACCTCTATCTCTATAAGCGCAGTTTTGCGCGCTTGCTGGAAATTTTTTATTGGCCATTTTTAGATCTCGTGGTGTGGGGTTTCATTACCATGTATTTGAAAGAAGCTGGAGTGTCCCTTCATGGAGCCGTCGCCTTTTTTTTAGGGGCCTTAATTCTTTGGGATGTCTTGTTTCGAGCCCAACAAGGCATTGCCGTTTCGTTTCTGGAAGAAATGTGGGCTCGCAATCTTATGAACCTCTTTGCCAGTCCATTGACGGTTGGAGAATACCTGGTCTCAACAATGATCATGAGTATGTTAAAGGTGATAGCCGTTGGCAGCCTGATGATGGTATTTGCTTGGGTGTTTTATTCCTATGATATGCTGAAAATAGGCATTTCGCTTTTTCCCTTTATTTTGAATTTGGTTGTCTCTGGATGGATTATTGGCGTGTTAACCACCTCCATCATTATGCGATTCGGACAGCAAGCAGAAGTCTTGGCTTGGGGAATGGTCTTTTTGTTTCAGCCCATTTCCTGCGTGTTTTATCCTCTTGAGGTTCTCCCGCCCATCCTCCAATCCATTGCTTGGATGGTCCCTCCCGCCCATATTTTTGAAGGCATGCGCACGGTGCTTGTGGATGGAGCCATGCCTGTGGATCATATTCTATGGGCAACCGGCTTAAACCTGTTTTTCTTGGTCATCATTGTGGGGTGGTTTTATCACACCTTCAACGTGTGCAAAGACAAAGGCATGCTCGTTCGCGTTGGAGAATAACTTATAGGAATCGTTGGAATGGACAGGACATTGTTGCCCAGCTAGTTAGTCTTTTCACCCTTGACAGGAGGAGTCTCCACGAATAGGATGGGGAAACCTTTAAGACTCATCCAGTGAGGTGGGTAAGGAGAAAAAACTGATGGTGGCCGTCCACTGGGCCAAGATTCATTTACCCTTCTCATGTTGTGCGGAGAAGGGTTTTTTTATGTGTTTTATGCGTTATGAGATCAAATACATTAAAGGTATACATTAATTTATGACTTCTCCTCAGCCAGAACGAATCTTGATGGATGCCCAGGAAATGTCCAGGGCGTTATCCAGAATTAGTCATGAAATAATCGAGCGGAACAAAGGGTCTCAGGGGTTGGCCTTGGTTGGAATTCGCACGGGTGGTATATATCTGGCCCAACGCTTGACGACTCGTCTTCAGCAAATAGAGCAACGTGAAATTCCGTTAGGCGAACTGGATATCACGTTATACCGAGATGATCTGTCGATTCGCAAAGACCAACCTGAGATTCGAAAAACATCGATTCCGTTCAATATTTCTGAATTGAAAATTGTGTTGGTGGATGATGTGTTGTTTACCGGTCGGACCTCATGGATTTTGGCCGCCCTGCGGAAATTCAACTCGCCGTATTGGTGGATCGTGGACATCGGCAGCTCCCCATTCGAGCCAATTATGTTGGAAAAAGTATTCCTACAGCATGCGAGGAGAACGTTCAGGTATTTTTTGAAGAATTAGGGCAGATTGATCGGGTTTCTATTATCACGAGTATTCCTAAGTAACACGATCTATGGGCTTGAAACGCAAAGACTTACTTACGATTTCCGAATTATCGGCTGAAGAAATTGATTTGATTCTGACGACGGCAGAGTCGTTGAAAGAAGTCGGTGGACGAGATATCAAAAAAGTCCCAGCATTGCGTGGAAAAACGGTAGTCAATTTATTTTATGAACCCAGTACTCGGACACGAACGTCTTTTGAGTTGGCGGCGAAACGGTTGAGTGCTGACGTCATTAATTTTTCTCCATCGACCAGTAGTGTCGTAAAAGGAGAAACACTTATTGATACGGCCAAAAACATCGAATCCATGCAGGCAGATATTATTGTGCTGCGGCATTCCTCACCCGGCGCGGCTGAACATTTGGCGCGATTTGTCCAATCTTCAGTTATTAATGCAGGAGATGGGTGGCATGCCCATCCCACTCAGGCACTGCTCGATGTGTATACCATTAAGGAGAAAAAAGAAAGAATTGACGGGTTGACCGTCGTGATTGTTGGAGATGTTGCTCATAGCCGCGTGGCGCGCTCCAATATGGCTGCCTTAACCAAATTAGGGGCTGAGGTCAGAGTTGTGGCTCCGCCAACCATGATCCCTCTTTCGGTTGAACGGCTTGGCGCCAAAGTCTTTTATCGATTTGATGATGCGCTAATCGGGATGTCATTATGATGCTGCGGCTGCAACGAGAGAGGCTGGGGCAAGCCTTATTACCTAGTATTCGAGAATATGCCACCCTATTTTGTTTGACCTCGGAGCGACTGAAACTAGCCAAACCCGGGGCGATTGTCATGCATCCGGGTCCATTAAATCGTGGGATTGAAATTTCACCTGCTGTTGCAGATAGTCAATCAGCGGTCATTTTAGATCAGGTGACGAATGGCGTCTCTGTACGGATGGCCTTAATGTATTTATTATCAGGAGCTGCTTAATATTTTGTATAAATGGAGAACTATGGAAGCTTCATCGAATCAATCCTCATCTCACACTGTCTGTATTCAAGGTGGAATCGTTATTGATCCTGGGCATATGAATGGACGAGCCGATGTGCTAATCCAGAATGGGAAAATCGTAGAAGTCGGATATCCGCTTAAACATTCTGTCGACGACGAGGCTTCCGTCACGATTATTGATGCTTGTGGCTGGATTGTTTCACCTGGACTTGTGGACCTTCATTGTCACTTGCGCGAACCGGGATTCGAATATAAGGAAACCATTCAAACCGGTTCAGCCTCGGCTGTGGCCGGTGGGTTTACATCTATCTGTTGTATGCCCAATACACAGCCTGTCAACGATAACGCGGCCATTACACAATTCATGTTGACCAAAGGTCAGGAGGCCGGGAAAGCACGCATTTTTCCTATCGGCGCCATTACGAAAAATTCAGAGGGTGAAGAATTAGCGAATATTGGCGAACTCGTTGCCGCCGGATGTGTGGCTATTTCTGATGATGGTCGTCCGGTGATGAATAGTTTAGTCATGCGCCGTGCATTGGAATATGCCAAAGCCTTTGGCATTCCCGTGGTTGATCACTGTGAAGACTTACATTTGACCGATGGAGGGTGCATGAACGAAGGTGTGGTGTCCACTGAATTAGGCATGCCGGGGATTCCCGATGCATCTGAAGAAGTCATGGTGGCCCGGAATCTGGCGCTTGCCGAACTGACCAAGGTACATGTCCATCTGGCACATTTGAGCACCGCCCGATCTGTTGAATTAGTTCGCCATGCGAAAGCCCAAGGCCTTCCGGTGAGTGCGGAAGTCTGTCCTCACCATTTCTCCATTACCGAAGAAGCTGTCCGGGGCTATCATGCCAATGCCAAAATGAATCCTCCTCTTCGGACCAGCGAGGACATGCAGGCTCTCAAGCAGGGCTTAGTTGATAACACCATCGATGTCATTGCTACCGACCACGCGCCTCATGCTCTTCAAGAAAAACAGCTGGAGTTTGATACCGCACCTTTTGGAATCGTCGGTTTTGAAACGGCCCTGCCGCTGACTCTCCGGCTCGTTCATGATGGTGTCTTGTCTATGGAGGAGGCACTTGATAAGTTAACCCGGGCTCCGGCTCAATTATTTCATCTTCCTGTAGGCTCACTTACCCCAGGGAGTCCGGCTGATGTTGTGATTTTCGATTCTGAGGAAGAATGGGTGGTGGACCCCGAGAAGTTTCACTCCAAAAGTCACAACACCCCGTTTGGTGGTATGACGATGAAAGGAAAAGTCAAGATGACCTTGGTAGAAGGTCAGTTGGTTTATGATGCTCGCTAACCCATGGAAAGGAAGCGCGTGAATTGGGGCATGATTGGGTTTTTTGTGGAAATGTGCGCGTTAACTTTATGGGTAGGTGGCTTGGTCGTCATTATTGCCGTGGTCATTCCGGCTGTGTTTAATTCTTTTGGGATGGAACCGGCTGGCCGGTTTTTACGTCGCGTATTTGATGGGTATGGATACCTAAACCTCGGAATATTACTTGTACTCAGTCTTGTGGCGTTTCTGCGTTTTCGAACCTATGGACGAGATACCTCTTATATATTTTCGGTCATGGGGTGGGAATGGTGGCTTCTGGGAGGTATGTTTGTGGTGACAATGGGAATTCTTGGAATCTTGGGGCCTCAAGCCGTAACCTTACAAGAGCAAGCCTTTGAAGCTATCTCCAAAGAAGAAAAAGACCTGGCATACGGTCAGTTCTTTCGTTTGCATATGATCGTTCGGGCTTTGCATCTTGTGAATGTCGGACTAGCCTTTTCTTTGTTTATTCTGAAATTAAGAAAAACCCTTGTTCATCATCTGGCTGATGCCCGCTGAGAGGTTCTTTGAGGAAGTACCACATTCGATGGAACAAAATACTAAACAGGTGATGATGTGAAGCCGGCAGTTTTAGCTTTAGCCGATGGAACAGTCTTTACAGGAGAAGCCCTTGGGTTTGAAGGCGAGACCATTGGTGAAGTGGTTTTCAATACCGCCATGACCGGGTATCAGGAAATTTTGACAGATCCTTCCTATAAAGGTCAGATTGTGTTGATGACCAGTACACAAATTGGAAATTATGGTGTTACGCCTGATGATGACGAATCTCGTCGGATTTGGGCTGAAGGTTATATCGTGCGGGAAGCATCTAAGCGAATGAGCAATTGGCGTGGACGTCAATCGCTTGAAGAATTTTTGCTCCAACATAAAGTTGTAAGTATCCAAGGGATTGATACCCGGGCGGTAACGAGTCATATACGCGAGAAGGGCTCTCAAATGGGAGTGATTTCTCATGTAGATCTGGATGGGGTCTCATTAGCGGCCAAAGCTCAGATTGCACCACCTATAGTTGGTCGAGATTTGGTGAAAGAAGTCACATGTGCTGCTTCATATCCCTGGTCCATGGGAAGCGCGGCCCTAAGTTCTGATACGAATGGCTCTTCGCTTTCTGAACGGGCTACACACTCTTCATCATATAAGGTTGTGGTGATGGATTTCGGGGTCAAGCATCATATTCTTCGGAGTCTGGTGGATATAGGTTGCCAGGTTCAGGTCGTGCCGGCCTCCACCAGTGCGGAAGATATTCGCAAACTGCATCCTGATGGCCTATTTTTATCTAACGGCCCTGGAGATCCTGAAGCGGTGTCATATGCAGTGAAAGCGGTCAAGGCCCTGCTGGGTTGGAGGCCGATTTTCGGTATTTGTTTAGGGCATCAGATATTAGGATTGGCCTTAGGCCTGAGCACTCATAAATTGACTTTTGGGCATCATGGAGCGAATCATCCTGTCATGGATCTTCGGACAAGAAAGACTGAAATTACGTCCCAGAACCACAACTTTGCGGTGACACTTCCTCACAAAGAACATAAAGAGGCGATCTGGACTACTCAAGGTTTTGACACCCCAATTGGACGAATGGAGGTGACACATCGGAGTCTGAATGATGGATGTTGTGAAGGGATGGTGGGGCTGGATAGCCCGATTCTCTCCGTCCAATATCATCCCGAAGCCTCACCGGGCCCTCATGATTCATCCTATCTCTTTCAACAGTTTGTGGATATGATGAAAGGTCGGCAGAATGCCTAAAAGACTCGGATTGGCTCTTGTTCTTCTGTTTGTCTTAGGAGGATGCATTCATGTTGATGTATTTTCCGGTAAAGGACCATTACAGGAAACCAAAATTTCCGGGGAAGGTACGGAAAAAGTCCTGTTAATTGATATTTCCGGAGCCTTAACCACTAGTACGCCCTCGGGCCTTTTTCCTGGACCCAGCCTCCCAGCCCGACTCAAAGAAGAATTAACCAAAGCCGAAAAAGATGAGCACATCAAGGCCATTGTGCTTCGGATTAACACCCCTGGAGGAACTGTGACATCCTCGGATATTCTGTATCACGAGCTTCAGGAATTCAAGCAAAAGCGAGGGGTGCCCATTATCGCTTCGATTATGGATTTGGGAACATCCGGTGGCTATTACGTGGCGATGGCTTCTGACTATATTTTTGCGCATCCATCGACCATTACGGGGAGTATCGGCGTGATCATGCTGACAATCAATGCGCAAGGATTATTGGAAAAAGTTGGTATCCACCCTGCCGCAATCGTCTCGGGTCCAAAGAAATCTATGGGATCGCCGTTTCGTGCCATGAAGGATGAAGAACGTGCTATTTTCCAAGATGTCATTGATAGACTATATGCCCGCTTTCTTACGGTTGTGGAGAAAGGACGACCTAAATTACATAAAACGCGGATCCGCCAACTGGCTGATGGTCGAATTTACACCGCTGATATTGCCCAAGCGGAAGGATTGATTGATGAGATTGGCTATCTCGATGATGCCATCGAATGGGCAATAAAGAGCGCTCAGTTAACCGATGCACAAGTGGTCACGTACACGCGGAAAAGTCGTGACGCTCACCAGAATATTTATTCCCATTTTGAGCCTCCCGTGATGGGACAGTTGGGATTTCCCCAAATTAATGCCAATACCTTCATTGGTGCCTTACATGGTGGAACTCCTCAGATGCTATATATGTGGATTCCTTAATCACATAGAGTACCCGAATGAATCTCCAATTTTTTCCACGACTTACTTACGATAAATGCAGAATAGTTCAGTCACTCTGTCTCGGGCTTGTCTGTTTACTTGTCGTGGCCTGTCAAAAAGCCCCGGGCACGGCACGCGATCAATTAATTTACATTTCTGAGGAAAAAGAAATAGCTTTGGGTCTTGCAGCATTTCGGGAAGTGTTGAAACAAGCCCCTTTAAGCAAAGATACGCTGATGGTCAATCGTGTCGGGCAACGAATTGCCAAAGCCGCGAATAAGCCAGAATATGTCTGGGAATTTGCAGTAATTGACGATGATGAACAGGTGAACGCTTTTGCTCTTCCAGGTGGGAAAGTAGCCATATTTACAGGAATTTTAAAAAAAACCAAAACTGAAGCTGGATTAGCGACTGTCATGGCTCATGAAGTGGCGCATGCCCTTCAACGACATGGGGCCGAACGTTATAGCCGGGGAATCCTTGAGCAGATTGCTCAACTTGGCGCCCTGGCCGGAGCGGCGACAGGAGGGATTGATCCAGGCCTTGCGATTGGAGCCATGAGCGCCTATGGGGTGGGGGTGACCTTGCCAAATTCTCGTGCACAGGAAACCGAAGCTGATTTTATTGGTTTGCAATTGATGGCAAAGGCTGGATATGACCCACGTGAAGCTGTCCCGTTTTGGGAACGGATGAGTGGTTGCCCAAGAAAAATGATCGGAAAATTTTGTTTCCGCAGTCAAGGTTCCATTCCTGAATTTCTATCCACTCATCCGTCCGATGTCACTCGTATTGATCAGATCGAAGCGTGGATTCCACAGGCGATGCGATATTATCGCCCGAAGTCGCCGGATTCGACAGACAGCCAACCACAAACTCTTCCTTAATTACTTCGAAAGTTTCTGAGAATATTATATGCCTCGCCGAAATGATATTCATCGAATTTTTTTAATCGGGTCCGGACCGATTATTATTGGACAGGCTTGTGAATTCGATTATTCAGGAACGCAGGCGTGCAAGGCGCTCAAAGAAGAAGGCTATGAAGTCGTTTTGCTGAATAGCAATCCCGCTTCCATCATGACTGATCCGGATCTCGCTGATCGAACGTATGTTGAACCCATTACAGTGGAAGTTGTGGAAGCCATCTTTGAGCGAGATCGGCCCGATGCGTTGTTACCAACAATGGGTGGACAAACGGCTTTGAACCTGGCGGTTGAATTGGCCCAACGGGGAATCTTAGACAAATATGGCATTACCCTGATTGGCGCGTCCTATGCCTCCATTCAAAAAGCTGAAGATCGAGACCTCTTCAAAAAAGCAATTGAACGCATTGGTCTGCAAGTGGCAAGGAGTGGCTCGATACGCTCACGAGAAGAAGCGCTTCTGCTCATTGAAGATATCGGCTTTCCAGCTATTGTGCGTCCCTCCTTTACTCTCGGTGGGGCAGGCGGAAACATTGCCTACAACCGTGAAGAATTTGATGGGTATATCGATTGGGCATTGGTGACGAGCCCCATTGGTCAAGTCCTGGTTGAGCAATCGCTTTTAGGATGGAAGGAATATGAATTAGAAGTCATGCGTGACTCAAAAGACAATGTGGTTATTGTCTGTCCCATCGAGAACTTGGATCCCATGGGCGTGCATACGGGTGATAGCATCACCGTGGCGCCAGCAATGACCTTATCGGATAAAGAATATCAATATATGCGTGATGCGGCGATACGGATTATTCGAGAAATTGGCGTGGACACAGGTGGTTCGAATATTCAATTCGCCGTTAATCCGGACAACGGAGAACTCATCGTCATAGAAATGAATCCTCGTGTGTCACGGAGTTCGGCTTTAGCCTCGAAGGCCACAGGTTTTCCTATTGCCAAAATTGCCGCAAAGCTGGCGGTGGGATATACCCTTGATGAAATTCCTAATGACATTACTCAAGTGACCAAGGCCTGCTTTGAGCCGACGATTGATTATGTCGTCGTGAAAATTCCACGATTTACGTTTGAAAAATTTGAGGGCGTCGATCGCACACTTACGACCCATATGAAGTCGGTTGGCGAAGCCATGGCTTTAGGAGGAACGTTTAAAGAAGCCCTGCAAAAAGCCATTCGGTCTTTAGAAACGGATCGATCCGGGCTTGTGTCGTTACATGGCCTGGATGGCAAACAAGAAACAAATTCCACTCAGCACCCACTTTTTGAAGTGATTCACACGGTCCTTCGTATGCCAACGGCTGATCGATTGTGGCACGTGGCCGATGCGTTCAGGATTGGGATGTCTGTTGAGGAGGTGTATCAACGAACAAAAATTGATCCCTGGTTTTTGGATGAAATTCTGCAAATCGTAAGCTTTGAAACCGAATGGGTGCGTACTTGTCGGCCATATCTCGAAACCGGCTCGATGTCGAATGTGCAAATGAGGTTACCCGATGTGTTGCTTCCGTTGCTCCATCAGGGCAAAAAAATAGGCTTTTCCGACCAACGATTGGGGCAATTGATCGGACGCCATGAAGATTGGATTCGTCATGCACGAAATAGTAAAAATGCCGATCCCATTACCGTGTTTAAGCGTGTGGATACCTGTGGGGGTGAATTTGAAGCCCATACACCCTATTTATATTCTTCGTCAGGGGTATATTGCGAAGCTCATCCAACACAAAAACGAAAAATAATGATTCTTGGTGGCGGCCCCAATCGCATCGGGCAGGGCATCGAATTTGACTATTGCTGTGTTCATGCGGCCATGGCTTTGCGTGAAGAAGGCATTGAGACCATCATGGTCAATTGTAATCCGGAAACGGTCAGCACGGATTACGATATTTCCGATAGATTATATTTCGAACCCTTGACCAAAGAAGAAGTTTTACAAATTATTGAGACCGAGCAGCCTGAAGGTGTGGTTGTCCAGTTCGGAGGGCAAACGCCTCTGAAATTGGCCATACCTTTGGCCGAAGCAGGGGTAACGATTGTCGGAACTCAGCCTGATGCCATTGACCGTGCTGAAGACCGTAAACGATTCAGTGATCTGTTGACTGAGTTAGGGTTGCAACAACCCCGAAACGGAACAGCCTGCTCTTCACATGAAGCTCATATTATTGCTATCAATATTGGATATCCTGTCATGGTTCGTCCATCCTATGTGTTGGGTGGGCGGGCCATGCAAATTATTTATGATGCCGAATCGTTAGATCTCTATCTTCAGAAAAATACGAACAGCGATTTGGGCTCTCATCCCATACTCATTGATGATTATTTAGAAGATGCCATCGAAGTAGATGTCGATGCTATTTCAGATGGAACTGATGTGGTGGTTGCTGGAATTATGGAACATGTGGAAATGGCAGGTATTCACTCTGGAGACTCAGCATGTTCCTTGCCACCGCATACCCTTCCTGCAAACATTATTCATACGATTCAACAGCAAACCGTTCTGTTAGCCCAAGAACTCCAAGTTATGGGATTAATGAACATTCAATATGCGGTAAAAGATGATCAGGTGTATATTTTAGAAGTAAATCCCCGTGCCTCTCGAACGGTTCCCTTTGTGAGTAAAGCCATAGGAATCCCATTAGCCAAAATAGCGATGAAGGTCATGGCTGGACGAACCTTACGAGATTTGGCCTTCCTTCAAGTACCGAAATGTTCTCATATCGCCATCAAAGAAGCGGTGTTTCCTTTTACCAAACTCGGGGTCTCTGACGTGTTATTAGGACCTGAAATGCGTTCTACCGGGGAGGTCATGGGAATCGATCAAAATTTCGGATGGGCGTTTGCTAAATCCCAAGCTGCGACCGGAATGGCGATGCCTTTGAGTGGGACGGCGCTCTTAAGCGTGAAAGATGGTGATAAACCAGCTGTTCTTGGTTTAGCGCAATGCCTGGATCAGCTAGGATTTTCCATGACGGCGACGAAGGGTACGGCTGCTTTTTTACAACAACATGGAATCACTGTGCAAGCTGTGAACAAGATCAAAGAAGGACGCCCTCATATTGGAGATTTGATTAAAAATAAAGAACTGGCCATGGTGATCAATACGGTCGGCGATAAAATATCACAAGAAGATTCGGCTCCAATTCGAACGGCTGCCGTATTCGGAGGGATTCCTTATTTCACGACCATGCAAGGCGCACAGGCTGCCGTATTTGGCATTGAGGCCATGAAAAAAACGGCCATGACTGTAAAAAGTTTGCAGGAATATCATAAGTAGTATCCAGAAGGAAGACTGTCATAGTTCGCAGGAAAACGTTGACAATTATGTGGAGTGCCGGCGTATGAAAATTCCTATGACGAAAAAAGGGTATGAAGCCCTGCAAGCCGAACTGACTCGGTTGAAACGAGAGGAGCGGCCTAAGAACATTCAAGCCATTACCGAAGCTCGGGAACATGGCGATTTAAAGGAAAATGCCGAGTATAAAGCGGCGAAAGAGCATCAACAATTTATTAACACTCGCATGACCGAATTGGAATACAAACTCGCAAATGCTCAAGTTGTGGAAAAGTCTGGTAGTGCAAGCGAAACCATTGTCTTCGGCGTGACCGTTTCCATGCTTAATATGGAGTCTCAAGAAGAAAAACGGTACACCTTAGTAGGCGAAGATGAAGCCGATTTAAAAAACGGTTCGATCTCCGTGCAGTCGCCCATTGGTCGAGCGTTAATTGGTCATCGGGTAGGCGATATTGTGGAAGTGCATCGACCAGCTGGAATAATCGAGTATGAAATTCAATCGATTTGCTTTGAGGAGCCCTTATAATGCCATCAGCAATTTCATTGATCACCCTTCTGACCGATTTTGGAGAAACGGATTATTTTGTGCCCAGCATGAAAGGGGTGGTGCTGGGGATTAACCCTCAAGTCCGTCTCGTCGATCTCACTCATCGTATTCCGCCTCATGGTATCGAACAGGCGGCGTTTTTTTTGAAATCTTGCTACCAATATTATCCCGACGGGACCGTACATGTTGTCGTGGTGGACCCCGCTGTAGGGAGTGATCGGCGCGCGCTGCTTGTTTCTACCGCACGGTATTTTTTCCTGGCTCCTGATAATGGTGTATTGAGCTATATCTTCAAAGAAGAGGCCTCGGTAGAGGTTCGGGCGATTGAGAATAAGCAGTATCGCCTAGATTCGGCCGGAACCACATTTGACGGACGAGATTTATTTGCTCCCTCAGCGGCCTGGTTGACCAAGGGGCAAATGCCCGGTTCCTACGGACGATTGATCCATGACTATGTCATCCTTCCCGATGATCCACCAAAGATGCACCAACAGGTCCTCCAAGGGCGCATTAAGTATATCGATCACTTTGGGAACGCAATTACAGACATCACGCCAATAGAAATGGAAACATTTCGTTCTGTGACTAAACAAGAATGTGCAGGGCTAACAGTTGGGGATATCAGAATAAAAGGACTTAAAACGTATTATGGAGAAGGGGCCACCGGTCTTCCGGAAATGTTAATCAATAGTAATGGGCACCTGGAAATATTTATTAAGCAAGGCTGTGCTGCCGATCGATGTGGGCTACATGTCGGCCAAAATGTCGAATTAATCTAAAATATGACTTCTTGTGCATGGCCGTATGCTGTCGAATCAAGAAGGCGTGGCAGGCAGAGTATTGTTTTTCGAACTGGATGATTCCCGGACAACTGAAATGGCAATTTTTACAATATCGACCATTTGCTTTAACTCTTTGACTGT
>QIDY01000303.1 GCA_003228495.1 Nitrospirota bacterium | reverse complement strand
GTAGTCTACGGATTGTAGCGGAGGATGTCTAGAATTTGGGATGGAATTTTCTGGTCATGGGATGGGGATGTATCTGTTAATCTCACGTCCATAAGGTTTCAGTAACGTTGAGAAAGGAACTCTGATGGCTAGGAAGATTAGTTGGGCGGCATTCATTTTAGTGGCTGCCCTTTGGGGTTGTGATTCCGGATATTCCGAGGCCCCGTTTGTTGGCGGCGAATCCGCGCAGTCGGTGGCGTATAGCCGGCCATCTATTGGCACAACGGCACCGGCCTTTCGCCTGATAGATTTGGATGGGACGGTCCATTCCTTAGCCGAACACCAGGGAAAAGTCGTGTTTTTGAATTTTTGGGCGACCTGGTGTGGTCCCTGCAAAGTCGAGATGCCAGCGATGGAAGCCCTGTACCAGGATTTTCGATCTCAAGGCCTGGAGATTTTAGCGGTGTCGGTGGATCAACAAGGGGCTGTCGTCACCCGGCCTTTCAAAGAAGCGTTGGGGTTAAGTTTTCCCATTCTACATGATTCCGACTATCAAGTTGGGCTTTCCTATGGTGCTCGGACCTTGCCTATGACATTTGTGATTGATCGCAAGGGGGTTATCCGGCAGCGAGTGTTTGGAGCTCGTGACTGGAATAGCCCGGAAGCCAGGAAATTGATGCTGGAATTGCTTCAAGAGCCCTATCACGCTCCCTCGGAAACAATGTAAGCCATGGACTCGATTAGCCAGGTTTCATTATTTGCCGCCTTTAGCGCCGGCCTCTTGTCCTTTATTTCGCCCTGCGTCCTGCCGCTCGTGCCGTCCTATCTATCCTATATCACTGGGTTATCCGTAGAAAATCTGGCGAAAGTGGAAGAGCGTAATCGTTTTAAGTCCGCGATTATGTTGAATGCACTCTTATTTATTGCCGGATTTTCGACGGTTTTTATTGCATTTGGCGCTTCGGCGAGTCTGATTGGACAAGTTCTGTATGAATATCAAGATGTCATCAGAAAAGTTGGTGGCATTCTGATTATTATCTTTGGTTTGTATCTCTTAGGGATTTTAAAACTGAATTTTTTAATGGCCGAACGTCGTTTGGTACATTTTGAATCACGTCCCGTTGGGTATGTCGGATCATTTTTGATTGGGACGGCCTTTGCGGCAGGCTGGACACCTTGTGTCGGGCCGGTTTTAGGGACGATTCTGGCGTATGCTAGTACCACGGAGTCTATGTCCGGTGGGGTTATGCTTCTCTCAGCTTATTCGTTTGGATTAGGCCTCCCTTTCTTTTTGACGGCGTTTGGTATGGATAGCTTCCTGAGCTACTTCAAAAGTCTGCGCATCTACCTCGGTGGTGTGTCGTTTGTGAGTGGCATACTCTTGATTCTCGTTGGCATCATGATCTTCACTGATTCCGTGACGCGCTTCACCAGTTTCCTCGAGCGCAATGGCATTGGCTGGTACATCGGCCAGTAGGGCCTGTTACAAAACAACTTGGACAAGATCGCGCCCAGATTTGTGTCGGATTGGGACGGAACAATTGAGAAAATGCCGAGGCATAGCATGGCTATGGGGAGGTGTTTTCGATTAAGGCGCGTTCAAAGATAGCCCGAATATGGGAGGCGAGATGTTCCAGTTATTTTGTAACTGGCCCTATAAGTCTATCTCTTACTGGTTCTAATTCGAAAGCTTAGGGTCCTGACGGACCCTTAACACCAGTTGCCGGGTTTACAAGCTTTGGTGTCGGTAGGTAATGAAGTGGAATTGGCACTGGTTTGGGTCGGTCGAACAGATTGAGAATCGCACCAAGTTCCGATGGTGCAAGCCGATGGGGCAGCAGCATGTTCGGTAAATACGGCAGTTTGAGCTTCAGGGGTGGTGGAATGAGGCAGAATGCCAGCGTTGGCGAAGGTAGGATTGTCTGGTGTTAGAGAAAGTGCGGGATCTGCAGGAATAGTGGCCTTCTCCGGAACCAATGGATTCTTGGGAAGGGAAGCCAACAGCGTCGGATGCTTTTTATGCAGAGACGCTAAGAGTGTTTGGGCTGATGAGTGGTATGGACTCTCAGGATATTGCCGGATAAGCGCGACCAGCCATTCTTGAGTCCATTCTTCGATTCCTAAATCCTGATAGGTTTTTGCCAGGTGAAACATGGCCTCACCTGTTGTCTCTAATTCCGGAAATTCGTTGATGATTTTTTCATATCGATGGGCGGCGGCCAGATACGATCCGCGCTTGAAATAAAACTTACCCACCATCAGATGGCGCTGAACAAGCAGTTCTTTGCACGTCAGGATCGTTTCTTTGGCTTCGGCTTCATATCGAGTGGTTGGAAATTCCTTGAGCAATTTTTCGAATCCCGCGATGGCTTTATTCAGAGGCTCAGGATCTCGGTCGACGGTTTGAAATTGTTTGTAATGGCTCACGCCGATTTTGTATTGAGCATATGGGGCTAAGATATGATTCCGATGGAGGTCAAGAAAATGTTTGTATTCGACAATGGCTTCCGCATAGGATTCTTTATCAAAAAATGATTCGGCCCGTTTCATAATCACATTAGGGTCGTAACTCATTTCAATGGAATCGCCCACAAAAATTTGTTCATCGGTGGAGGACAAAACTTGAGATGTGGTATCCGTGGGCTCAGGTGTAGAGGAACAACCTGAAAAGAATACGACCATGGTCAACATGAGGAGCCAGCAAGCTCCTGCGCTGTGGGAATATTTAAACAGGCGAGACATGTTCGAGTATATCTGGGGCCTGGAACTATGGTTAGTGGAAGGAATGGAGGTTGATGCTTTCACGTGAATAAGTACGTTATACAAGATTCAGACCAGGAATTGAAAGTCTTACATATCATTACTTTGCATCATGGCTATCGATGAACGATAGTCTCATCTTTACCACTGTATCATATTCGCCGATTGTTGAATTGTCGAATTATTGAGGTCGGTAAGCACTGTCATGAATTTGCCATTATCCAGAATTAGTGGAACCGGGTCAGCTCTTCCAGCTCGTCGGGTGGAAAATCAGGAGGTGGCTGATCTTTTGGGGAAGGATGCTTCCTATATTTACCGGGTATCAGGTATTCGGACGCGGTACTGGGCCGAATCACAAGACGATTGCTCGTCGCTGGCCGAGCAAGCTTCTTGTCAAGCATTGGATCAGGCCGGAATCACTCCAAATGATCTTGACGCGATTATTGTCTCCACCACGTCACCGGAAATGGTGTTTCCTTCTACTGCCTGCTTGCTTCAAGCGCGATTAGGGATTTCAGGAATACCGGCGTTTGATTGTTCCGCTTCCTGTTCGGGGTTTCTCTATGGGCTGTCGATGGCGGATTGTTTTCTTCGGGCGGGGCAGTTCCAGCGTTGCTTGGTTGTGGCCTCGGAAGTGAAGTCACGAACCTTGGATCATGAAGATCTCAGTACCGCTATCTTATTTGGCGATGGGGCGGGTGCAGTAATTCTGGAACGATCGACTTTCCCGGATCACGGTATCGTGAGTATTCGACTCCATGCCGATGGGCAGCATCATGATTTGGTGAAAATTTCTGGTGGCGGCTCTCGGCAGCCTCTCTCTCAAGCCGTTCTGGATGATCGGTCACATACCTTACGAATTCAGGGTGCGACGTTGTATCGAATAGCGGTCCGGCAGTTACAGCAAGCTCTTGTTGATCATTTAGCAGAAGAAAAATGGCAAGTCGCAGAACTTGACCAGGTCATCTTTCATCAAGCCAATGGACGGATGATTGCACAGCTTTGTCGTATGTTTGGGATCGCTCCTGAACGTTGTGTGACTACTATCGAGCAAGTGGGGAATACTTCATCAGCATCAATAGCCATGGCCCTTGATTATGCCAATCGAAACCAGCGCTTGCTGAAAGGGAATCGGATCCTCCTAGGGACCTTTGGTGGGGGGTTAACTTGGGGCACAGCCTTAATTCGATGGGGTTGAGGAGGTGGACAATGCGAGGAATTTGCCATCAATCTGATATGGCTATGATTTCTGATAGATTGGCCTTTCATGCCGTGCTAAAATACTCCGTTGAACGACATTAACCAGTGGAAGGAGTGTATTTTGAAAATATATTTAGCCAATCCGAGAGGCTTTTGTGCCGGTGTAGACCGGGCCATTGAAATTGTTGATTTATCCCTCAAAGCCTATGGTGCGCCGATTTATGTTCGACACGAAATTGTGCATAGCCGGCATGTTGTGGAGTCTCTTCGGGGAAAAGGCGCGATTTTTGTTGAAGAACTCAATGAAGTGCCGGATGGGGCTATTGTCATATTCAGTGCCCATGGGGTTGCCAAAGAAGTCTGGGAAGAATCCAAGCGACGGAATTTGAAGGTCATTGATGCGACCTGTCCTTTAGTGATTAAAGTTCATAATGAGGTCAATCGTGATTATACCAATGCATATGAGTTGATCCTTATTGGGCATGCGGGACATCCCGAGGTAGTGGGTACGTTAGGGCAGGTGCCGGATAAGTTTCATTTGGTGTCGTCTGTGGAAGATGTTAAAACGTTGAAAGTAGAGAATCCTCTGCATTTATCGTATGTCACCCAAACCACGCTGAGTGTGGATGAATGCCGGGATATTGTTGAAGCTCTCCACCGCCGGTTCCCCGGTATTAAAGGCCCGCATCAGGAAGATATTTGTTACGCCACACAAAACCGCCAAAATGCGGTTAAAGAGTTGTCCCGTTTTGTTGATGTGATTCTTGTCATTGGCTCTCCGAATAGTTCCAATTCCAATCGATTACGGGAATTAGGCGAGCGATGTGGAATCACCTCATATTTGATCGATTCTTATCAGGACATTCGACTGTCTTGGCTTGAAGGGGCAAGCGCTATAGGTATTGCCGCTGGTGCCTCCGCTCCCGAAGTGCTCGTCTCTCAAGTCATTAAATTCCTAAAAGAGCAAGGGGCGGAAGGTGTTGAAGAGCTGACGGTCGTCGAAGAAGATGTGGAATTTCTTCTTCCGAAGGAATTATTGTTGGCCAATCAATCGAAATAATTGTTGTTTGAGGTGCCTTTCTTTCATTTAACCTAAGTTGAGCGATTCTTATGGATGAGATGTGCCAAGACCTTGGGATGCCAGGGTTTTTGAAAAACGCAGGCAGACCCATTCGGTCTTTCGAGGCTTTTCACAATCGCTGGCGCGCAAGGGATTGGTGCAGGTCGCCATAAAAAATCGCTCAATTTAGGTTTAAGGAAGGTAGCGCCCATTTTCCTGAGTTTTTCTTTCCCTTTCCACATCTAAAAGCGAATATTCAGACTCCTGGGTTTTCCCAATAATCTCATAATAAGGAATAGCTAAGGGTTCCATGGTTATAGCAAGATATGGCGTAGTGAGGTAGTTGCTACCACTGTATTTTGTGTAAATTTTTTGATTTTTGAGGACTTGTATGGTACAGATAGAGAGTTTTCCCGGTGAGAATTGAGAATCACAGGTTTTCCCACGTTCTGGAGGGAGTATGAATCTACGTACCCTAGTGGTGAATGGGTTTAAATCCTTTTTGGAAACCAAGGTAGATTTTCCGAATGGTATTACTGCGGTGGTCGGACCGAATGGTACCGGCAAGAGTAATATTGTGGATGCTATTTTGTGGGCAATGGGTGAGCAAAGTGCAAAAAGCCTGCGAAGTGAGCGCATGGAAGATGTTATTTTTAATGGCACCGAACAGCGTAAATCGATGGGCATGGTTGAGGCCTCGCTCATTTTTTCGGATGTCACGCCTCGAGAGCTGGAACCCGTTTCAGCATTAGTCGAGGGGCTCGAGCAAACCACGGATGTCATGATCACCCGCCGTCTCTACCGTGATGGGGATAGCGAGTATTATTTTAATAAAATCTCTTGCCGTCTCAAGGATATTCGGGGTTTTCTGTGGAATGCTCGGGCGGGCACTCGAGGACAGTCTGTGATCGAACAAGGCAATATTGAACAATTATTAAGTGCCTCACCGCAGGAACGCCGGGAGTTTATCGAGGGAACCGCTGGAATCATCCGCTTTAAAAAGCAAAAGGCGGAGGCGTTACGAAAATTGCAGAGTACGGAAAATAACCTGTTGCGAGTTCGAGATATTCTGGCCGAAGTTCGTCAACAACTTCGTGTTCTCACGCGGCAGGCCAAACAAGCGGAGGAATATCAATCCTTGCTCGGCGAGGCGCGGGAACTTGAAGTGCGGTTGTTGACTGAGGATTTTCAGAGGTTTTTTTGGGAATACTGTGCAGTTGAAAAGGAATTACAAGACTCGGAAAACCAGGAGACTGTCTGTGTGGCGGAAGAAGTTCGTCTTGTGTCTGAGCAGCAACAGGCTCAGCTGGAATTGGGGGCCACGAATGAATCTCTTCAACTGGTTCAAGAGGAATTCCGAGAGATTGAACAACGGTTGTCTCAAGCGTTTACAGAAATTCAAATTGAACGTAATCGGTTAGAGCAATATGATCAGCAACACGAGCAGGTCATGGAGGAACGAACCCGGCTTCATGAAACTAGTCAAGAAGTTCTGGATATGCTTGAAGCTCTTCGTAAACGGATGACGCAAACGCGCGGTGAGATTGAAACGCTCTCAACGTCAATGGTCGCAGGCGAAGAGAGCATGGCGGTTGTGACAGCGCGTCGTCGAGAAATTCAGGAGAAGGTCGATCAAGGGCGAGAAGCGATTTTGGCTGTGGCGGTGGAAAAGACGAATGTGGAGAATCGTCTTCGAAGCCTCGGAGAAGGGAAGAGTGCAACTGGCCGCCGGGTGGAGCGTTTGGTTGCCGAATTCACGCAATCCCAAATTGATCAATCGACATTGCAAAATGAACGAGAAACGCTCCAAGCCCAACGTTCGACTTTGGAAAGCCAATTAGATGAATTACGAACGCATCAAGAGCAATTAGAGGTTCGTTTGCAAAGCCATCGTGAAACTCGAGAAGAGCTTGATAACAAAATTCTTGAACTTCAAACGCAGACTGCTGGAACAGAATCCGAGCTCAGGGCACTTCAAGGGATTTTTCGTGAAGAATTGGGATATGGACATGATGGAGAAGGGGCTGAAGTCTCTATTCGAAAACAGTGCTCGTCGATACAGGCAGCCTTAGCAGAACGTATTGAAGTGGATGAAGACGTTGAGCAGGCTATAGAGGCGGCGCTTAGGGAACATTTACAAGCATGGATTGTCCATTCTCCTCAAGAAGCCCAAGAATCCATTGCTCAATTTCAGGAACATCAATTGGGCAAAGGAAGTTTTCTTCCCTTACAAGTTCCTCGGAAACATGAGGTTGCCTCTTCCGCCTGGTGGACCAGATTAGAGCACGATCCTGGTGTGAAGGGGTTAGCGCGAATTTTTGTGCAAGCTCCGACTGATTTGAGACCGGTTGTGAATGGCTTATTGCAAGACACTATTATTGTCGACTCGTTACCAGACGCGTTGGCCTTAATGGACAAACATCAGTGGTTTCAGGGAAGTGGTCCATCTTTGGTGACCTTGAATGGCGAGGTGGTGTCTTCTCTTGGGGTGATCAGTGGAGGGTCAAGCATAGAAACGGGTGGTCTTTTACGCCGACGTCGAGAAATTTTGACCTTAGAGGAAAATCTTAAAGGTCTCCAAGCCGAATTTGGGATTATACAAGAGACACGAAAAGCCCTGTGTGAGGATATTGAAACGGTCTCGTTGCAATTTGAAGAAGCCGTTTCGGTAATTCGTGAAAAAGAACTTCATGTGTTTTCTGTTCAAAATGAAGAGATTTCAAAGGGGCAGGCGCTACCTGATTTGCTGCGCCGCTTGGACATTCTTCAGCAAGAACGTGAAATGGAAGAGGCTGAATTGGCACGGATGCAAGCAGATGAAGTCGAGTCCCGAAAGCAACTTGAAAATCTTGAGCATCGGCGTACTGAAGAAAATGCGGTCCTTGACCAGTTCCATGAATCGCTTCGTGCCCTTGCTCAAGAGCAAGAAGACTTAACCACTCGCCTCAATGATATCCGGATGAATTACCACACGTTGAACGCACAATGGGGCCATGAACAGAGTAATCAAGAACGACTGGAGCGGGAAGAGGAAAATCGAAAAATTCGTGTTCAAGAAATCGATCAACAATTGGAACAGCTCTTTTTGCAAAGTCGGACAAGTCAAGAGGCACGTCTCAAGAATGAAGAATTGGTCGAAACGTTAGGTGGTCAAAAAGAATCGAAAGGTGGACAATTACGGGATCTTCAAAATCGTCATGCGGAATTTCTGGAAGAGGTCAAGCGATTGGATGCGTTGATTGGGCGGGCTCGAGAGAACCTTTCACAGATTTTCAAGTCACGGGTGCCGATTGAAGGTCATTTAGGAGAAATTCGGGCGAAGTTGCAGGCGGTGGAAGAAACTCTGACTCAGACCTATGAAATTTCCACTGATGACTTGAAGGTTTCTCAGGTTCAGGATGTGGATTCCACCGGAACACAAGAGGTAACCCCAGAAGGTCAGGGTCCGGACCAATGGCGGGAGCATTTGCAACGTATTCGGAAAAAACTCGAGCGGATCGGTCCCATTAATTTGGCGGCGATTGAGGAACATGTGCATTTAGAAGAACGCTATCAATTTTTGTTGGCACAGGAAGAAGACCTGTCTGGTTCGATTCAATCCCTTCAAGAAATCATTCAACGGCTGAATCAAACCACCAATAAATTATTTACTGAAACGTTTAAAGAATTGCAAGTGAAGTTTAACGAAGTGTTTTCGGCACTCTTCGCCGGTGGACGTGCGGAGTTAGTTCTGGTTAGCGAATCCGAGAAAGCCTCACAGGACTTCCAGGAGACTAATGATGAACAAGAATCGGAAACGTTCAAACAAGAACCCGGAGTCGAAATTGTGGCCCAACCACCCGGCAAGCGTCTAAAGAATTTGAGTATGCTCTCCGGGGGCGAAAAAACAATGACGGTTATGGCGCTGTTGTTTGCGAGCTTTTTAATACGGCCGTCTCCGTTTTGTGTATTGGATGAGGTTGATGCACCGCTGGATGAAACCAATGTGGTACGGTTCGGTCAATTTTTGCGGCAAATGGCTGACCGTTCTCAATTTATTGTGATTACACATAATAAGCGAACAATGGAAATAGCCAATTCCTTATTCGGGGTCACGATGGAGGAGCCGGGAGTCTCTAAGTTGATCTCGGTTCGTCTTCATGATTTACAAGAGGTCGGATAAAAATTGTTGAGGAAGTAAGACATTCCTTCATCGATACATAAAAGAAAAAGCCCCTTCCTTAAGTTACAGGAAGGGGCTTTTTTATGAAATCAAATCAGATGCGAAGGGTTCACTAATTTCTGACCCCGCTCCATACTTTTTCTGCGTCAATTTCTTTGTCTGGATTTAGTCGTTTGGCTTTTTCTAAAAGAACGTCCGTGGTTTCAGGGATTTCTGGATCAGAGATACAGCAGTCATCAACGGGGCAAACGGCAGCACATTGAGGCTCGTCAAAATGCCCAACGCATTCAGTACATCGTTCGTAAGTAATGACGTAGACCGTATCACCATCTCCTTGGCCTTCCCCAACCTGATGGTTGAGTTCTTCAGCGGCACTGCGCGTTTCAAAAATGGCCTCATTGGGGCATTCCGGAAGACACGCGCCACAATTAATGCATTCTTCGGTGATCAGTAACGACATAATTCCTCCTTCACAGGCAAATGAAAAGAAACCTTAATTGTGAGTAGTGGGGAAAAATGTTGCCACAAGTGGATCATTCCAATTTGTTTGCGACACACCCCATAAAATGCGATTAAAATTATTGTAGCGACTGATTTTTCAGTGCGTCAACCGGACAGAAGACCTATCTGGTAAGCCATTCGGACCTGTTCGTCTTATGGTTGGGTAGAGGTATCCATTAAAAGGTGAGCGAGCTGTTGAACTTGCTGAATTGGTGGTATGTCTTCACTATGATAATGAACCTGTTCATAATGGAACGGGGGTGGGTCTACAAGAATAAGAGGCGCCTCTCTTGCTTTCGTATAGGACATTTCTCGTTCGCTCCCTCCCTCCTATGAAAAGGCATCGTTCTAAGCCTTCGGTTGCTTCTGCCTACGGTGCCTTAACCATGACCGCGATGGTGTGGGGAGGGTCCGTGGTTGCGCAAAAGGTAGCCTTAGGACCTTTCTCTCCGGTGGAGACATCAGTGTTTCGGGGTCTTGGTGCCTTAGCGATTCTCATTCCTTTATGGTTATGGAAGGAAGGGGGACGACGATTTTCGAAAGAAGATTGGGGCATGTTTGGTTTGTTGGGATTGGGCGTCTTAGGCAATCATCTATTTGTGTTGTTTGGATTGCAATTTATTGGGGCCGGGGCTGCAGGTATCATTATTGGAGCAAGCCCGGCCATAACTGCTTTCCTTTCTTCCTTGATCTTGAAGGATGTTCCTTTGCGAGTCATCTGGCAAGGGTGTTTGGTCTCCTTTGTTGGGGTGGTGGTGATCACTGGACGAGGTGGCATTGAAGGCGTTGGCTCTAATCCTGTGCTGGGAGGGGGCTTGATTCTCTCGGCTCTGGCAAGCTGGGCTCTTTATACTATTGGGTGCCGACGGACCATGAATCGGTTTTCTCCCTTGACCGTGACATGGACGACACTCATGATTTCCTTACTCTTTGAAATTCCTTTGCTTGTGGTAAATCACAAAATGCTTTTGTCGGGCATAGACACTGTCCCCTTGTCTGGTTGGTTTGCGTTGGTGTATGTCATGGTGTTTGCGACAGCGTTGGGGCAACAAGGGTGGCTATATGGGGTTGATGGAGTGGGGCCATCGCGGGCCGGAATTTTTGGAAACCTGATTCCGGTTTCTGCGCTGTTTTTTTCTTTCCTGATTTTAGGGGAACCGGTTGGCTTGAGAGAAATAGGTGGGATAGGATTGATCTTGTTTGGTGTATGGTTGGTGAATCAACGAGCACAGAGGCAACTGACATTAGATTAGGTTTGAAAAAGCGACGAAGAGAAAGAGAGCATACTATTATGTTGAAAGAACGAATTGAAGAAGTAACGCGTGTCAACGAATCGTTTTATCAGGCATTTGAAAGCTTGGATGTGGGACTGATGGATTCGATTTGGGCACATCAAGAATATGTCACCTGTATTCATCCAGGGTGGAGTATTCGGGTCGGTTGGCCGGCCGTCAGAGATTCGTGGGTGGTCATTTTCAACAATACCTTTTCCATGGACTTTGAGTTGACAGAATTGCAGGTACAGGTCGCGGCTGACGTTGCCTGGGTAATTTGTACGGAAAATATCGCCAGCCGGGTGGGAGAGTCCCCTCAGAATAGTCGGGTGGTGGCCACCAATCTATTCGAGCGCATCGGAGAGGAATGGAAAATCATCCATCATCATGGTTCTCCCCTAATGGAGTAAATGACAGAAAAGTCTAGGTTACAGTTGTGTGGAAGACCGTTTGGGCCCATTCTTCAACGGTCGTATCTCGTTCATCCATCGTCATGGCGCTGTATTTTTTGAACATGCCAAGCCCTCCCTTTTTTTTTCGCCATGTTAGAAACTGTAAGAAATGTTCTTTGCATAATGTCCGAGTGCCAGCAGGAGCATAGAGGGGCTCGGTACATCCACCAATTAAACAGGGTTCGGCATTCATTTTCAGATCTCCTTCAAAAGGCCAATGGTCGCGTGCTTTTTGCAAGTATGCCGAACTAGGAGGACACATGGCAATCATTTGGGTGGGTTCGACCCCGAAGTAAGGAGTAAGGAGC
>QIDY01000198.1 GCA_003228495.1 Nitrospirota bacterium | reverse complement strand
CATCCGGGGTTCGCGGTGGTCTGTGCAAGGGCCGGGAGAGCCAAGAGTAAAAACAGGAGGGTTAAAAAAAGTCGGTTGATAATCATGAGCGGCGTCCTCTCTGGTTGGTTGTTAAGCGACGGTCAATCGAAAGGCAAGCCAATTTGTCGCGCTCTCGCCCACGAAAAGAACGGCTTGCCACTGTGTTCCTATCGTTATGCTGGTTGAGACTCCCTTGATGGTATCCGAACCACCTCGGGCAATAGTCAAAGTGGTCGCGGCACCCACGGAGGTGACCAGGATGTTCTTCCCCGGCACAACCGCGGGGAGGGTGATGGTAAAGGCTCCCCCGCTGGTATCCCCATTGATGATCCGATCATAGGGCGTGGCCGTGTAGGTTGCGGCGACATCGGAAACATATTCGGTTTGCTCACGCTGCAAGTCAAAGACGTTGGTTCCATTTGACCAGACCCACGCCTTGTATCCGCGGCCAAGCTCTAAGCTGTTCCCGGCCCCGCCCTCAACTTGGAAGGTAACCGTGAAAGCTCCCGTGGTGCTGTTCTCCAAAAGGAACGGCATGTTTCGCGCTGGCACCTCCACCACACGGTTCCCGGTTATGGCTCCGGAAAAGTTCAAGTGAAAGTCCCGAACTTGGTTATCGGTTAAAACCATCGTGCCGGAACCGGCGACATTGATGTCCGATTTATTGACCAACTTTCGCTCAAGAATATCAGCAAATTGATTCGCAACTACTTCGGCTTGGAACTGGCCTTGGACGATGTGTTCATAAAGTAGATACGGGCTCTGTGGCATAGCGCCTCCTTATTTCGGTAACACAATCTGGTTTCTACTTTTTCCTTTTTGGGGGTTTTCCTTTGCGTTGCTTTTGACCATCGGCAAATCCTATATCATAGGCGCGGCGATAGACGAGTTCAAAGCATCCACCAACCTCGCCAAGCATGCCAAAAACCGAATTGACAAATCCTTGTCTGTCTCCTTCCCCGCACATTAAATCAGAGCTTGCATACGGCCCTAGCCATTCTCGCAATTTCTTTTTGATGGAAGCTCTCTCTTGAATGAAACCCATTTATCTACAAATCCTTAGAGTAATTGTCGGTTGCCGAATCCTCTCCCCACGACCCGGCTCATTTGATAGACGATAGCACGAACCGGGTTCTGGAAGTTGCCCGCACCGAAGTCTGTTTCCTGCTCAGTCCCAAGGTAGACCGCGGTCGTGTCAGTCACCTCAATTTTCCTTACCTCAGAATCAGTCCCATCAAGAATTGAAACCTCATAGCGTTCATCTTCTTCACCGATGGGGGGAGACACTTGCAAGATCCTTTGGTGCCCAATCCGACTCCGGCGTTCCCAGGTAAAGGTAATGTCATCACCGGCTCGGGTGGCTTCGAAAAAGACAGGTTGCCATGGGTGTTGACTTACTCCCGTGTTGATGTGCCCGGTGATCGGAGCCCCGAATGAGGTCAGCCCGGACCCTATGATTTTATAGAACCGTTGTATATCAAGATCGGTGATGTCCATCGTTATGCGGCGAACCGTGTCGGCATCCAAGACCGCAAATAATTCTCCGATACTGTGGGCGTTCATGTTCACTTCTGTCCCAAGGCGACCGCGGAGTAAATGACTCAAGCGGTAGATGTTGCCCCCAAGGTCAACCACGTCCCGCCATTGAATGATTTCCGTACCCAAGATCCCCACATTGGCCCCGTTCAACACCACGGCCTCACTCGCAACACTCGTCGGGGGTATCCCGCTCACGAGGTGGACATCTACGCTGTGAATCGGGTCAAAGACCATCCAACTACGGAGGCCCGGTTGAGCCCCCGGAATATGGACCCTCGCCACTTCTAGGGCCAACTGAGTCACAATCCCTTCCGAGATGGGTTCTTCCCTGGCGACTTCAAGCGCAATCTGCGTGACTCGGCCCGATGGCGCGGCCAGTTGTGATCGCATGACCTGTACGCCTACTTGTGATACCCGAAGCTGTGGATCAGTGGCTTGCCGTAAAACCTGGATGCCCACTTGGCTCACCCTGAGAAGGGGGGCCGTGTTCTGCCTTAAGACCTCGACACAGTGCTGAGACACACGGGTCGTATTGGTGTTGACATGCTCAAACCCGGACTCAATTCCATTGATGACGGTTTCAGTCCACGGTCCCGGCCCGGCGTTGGGGTCAAGATCCCACAGTTCCAGCAAATAGGCGAATACATTGAGTGTCGTTCCTTGGGTGGCCCCGTTAAAATCAGATCCACTAATCCGCAACTTATTCCGCATGTTACTGGCCCCGGTCACACTACTTTCGGCCCTTGAGACTTGCTGCAAGGATAAAATAGTCTGAGCGGTAATGGCCGCGAGGTTCCCCATGGTGAACGTGTCGCGGTCGGCGTTGGTGTTGGTTTCATTGTAGCTGTTATCGTCAACCGTGGGAGTCTCCTCCACCTTGTCCCAATGCGTGGTCGGGCTTGCCGGGTTGGTGACATTGAACTCGGTATAATTCCCATCACCATCGGGGTAAAGAGTGTCAATTCTCCAATCGCCCAGGAAGGTATTCTGTGGGGCCGAGCCTGTGGTATCCAGAATATAAAAGTCATCCATCGTGACGTTGCCGGAAAGGCTGGGAGCCCGGAACTCTACCCGGTCAATGTCGGCGGCACCGGATGGAATGGTGTCACCTAAAAAGTCAATGACCTGTTCCCCATCAATACGCACCTGTACGACTCCGGTGGTATCGTGATGAACCACGCGAACCTCGATAGTGTGCCAGGTGTTCGTATGAATCACCCCGCCAGCGGAACCGTCAATGATGGTCCCCCCACGTAAGACTTTGATCTGGCCCGATTGAGTAACCTGGATGGCGATTTGAATTGAGCTACCGTTGAGGAACGCCATCACTTCTTCGAGTGTGGGTATGGAAGGGGTGTTGAAGTGGCACCCGGCAAAGACTTCCGTCAATCCGGGGATCGTCATATACACTTCATCAAAAATCGGAGCCAGCACTAAGGCCCCACCACCAAACCGTCCCCCGGTGGTGTTGACCGATACTATGTCCTCTTGAGTCCACTTATCAGCCAGTTCGGCCCGTGCGTCGTAGTGGTCGCACCCATCGAGAAAAAGTAAAGCCATTAAAGCGCCTCCACTCCAAACTCCGCGGCGTCAACTTCACTCTCTGTCCATTCAAGGCTGGTCTGTGGATTAAGCTCCCATATTTCGTGCTTATACAGGTAATCCGTTGAGGGTTCCTGTTGAGCCCCATTGAACGTGGCGCTTGTGGGTCGAGTGAGAAGGCGGCACGGAGCAGGCCCGGCGTCTTGCTTATTCAGGAAAGCCGAGGCTTGCACAGCCCATACTGTTGCACCTCCGGAGACTGTCGGTAGGGCCGCGAAGTCGAACAAGTCAATTTCATTCGCGACATTGCTTTCATTGTAGTCCGTGTCCCCGTTGGGCGCAGCTTCATCAACCTTGGTGAAGTGCGTGGTCGGGCTTGCGGGAAAGGTGGTACCAAAGGCAGAGCTAAACCCATCACCATCTGGCAAAAGCCCATCTATGCGACTATCGCCCAGAAAGTCGTTGTACGGCGACACCCCGTTGGTATCAAGAATATATACATCGTCAATGAGTGTTGCATTTGAAATGCCATTCCCGAGGAATATGAATCCTTGCACTTCGGCAACCCCGCTTCCCAATGTGTTCAACGCTGTTTCATTGATTATGATGTCTCCATCCAAGCGAACCTCTACCGTCCCTGCTCCATTGTTCACGAAATATTTTATTTCGCAGTAATGCCAGGTGTCAGTTGAGACTAAGCCTCCGGAAGAAATACCCAGTTCCACCGACCCGCTTCTCGTCACTCGCATAGCCCCCGCATCCGTAGTCTCTAGTGTTCCATGAATAACACCATGGCCAAGGAGCGTGAGGATCGTATCGTTCCCCGCTGAAAAGGTGACCCTCTTGAAAGCAAACCCGCAAACGACAGTCGCGGCCCCTGGAACCCCTATCCGTATGTCATCATTGATTCCATCCAATCTAATGGCGGCCCCGCCACGTCTTCCCCCCGCGGCAACAACGTCGACGCCCGCATCCTTAGCGGTCCAGAATTGGGCGGCACTGGCGGTATCATAAATCTCCCCGCATCCATCAATAAATAAAAGTGACATTATATTTCTCCCATCTAAAGGCGTTCCATTCGCTATACCACTTCAACCCCGAACTCAGCGGCGTTCACCCCGGCCTCTGTCCACAAAGAAGGCCCGGTATCAGGGTCATCATCCCAAAGTTCGCGATAATAGAGATAGGATGTTGTCAGGGGGGCACTGGCCCCGCTGTAATTTGTTCCCCCGGATCTGACCTTGGGCGTGAAGATCCTAGCGGTGATCCCATCCTTTCGGGACAAGTGGTTAAGTTGTACCCCGTGAATAGCACTGACTCCGCCAGGCACGGGAAGATCGGCCATGTCAAATAGCTCAAGGGCCAATGCGACTCCGCTGGCAACGTAAGTCGCATCGTCATCCGGCGTTGGGTCATCAACCTTGTCAAAGCTCGTGGTAGGGCTCGATGGCTTTAAGGTGCCAAAGCTATTTGTAGTCCCATCCCCCTGAGGCAAGATCCCCCAAACCGCGGTATCCCCTAAGCGGGTGTTCTGAGGTGCCGATCCAGTGGTATCGAGAACATAAAAATCGTCTATGGTGAGGTTCCCGGGGCTGCCTTCTATTTCAATATTGTCGGTGACCGCGGTTCCCCCGTTCTGCGTATCCTCTGAGGTGAGGGTGTGGATATTGGTGCTGTTCAAATCTACGGTAACAACCCCGCTGGCATTGCTGATTGTCACCGTAGCTTCTAGATAAGAGTAAAACCCGGCAAAGACCAACCCCGCAGAACTGATTGCCAATTGCGTTCCATCCCCGTTTAGTACCTCAATGGCTCCCGTGTTGGTTACCCGGATGACAACGTGATTGATCGACCCTTCACGGAAAGTCAAAAGGTCAGTGGCAACCATGCTATCCAACTTAAAGGCAATCCCGGCGACCATGGTAGCCAAGGCCGGGTACTGCTTTTCAAGTCTGGCCGAGGTAGCGGAAAGAAGAATGCCTCCCCCATCACGGCGTCCTATGGTTGGCCCTACGGTGGGAGTGCCGCTCACCACATCCCAACGCTTGCTTAATTCGGCGGTTGAATAAAAGTCGCCACAACAATCCAGGTAGACAAGGCTCATGAGAATGATCCCTCCCAAGTCAAACTATTATTCGCAAAGGCCACAGCCCCCTCGTTACTTATGACAGTCTTCGGAGTATAGACTTGCCCGGCTTGACTGAATTGCACTTCCGCAAAGGAGAAGGCTCCACCTATGGCATATCCAACCACATAGACCCCGCTGTTGTCGTCAATGTCTCGAAGCTGTGAAATATCCAGAACGGCCAGCACCACAGGAGGACTATCGAGAATGCCGGGTTGCGGCTGTCTGCCCTCCGGAGCCGGGAACGTGAAACCGGAATAGATGCTGTCATCTTCCTCAGATCCGTTGAAGAGTAGCAGACCGGGAATACTAAAACTCACGCTGTTGATTCGTATGTTGATGGGCCCGACATCAGGATCGGGAATGGTAATGACGTCCGTAGGGTCAAGGCGCAAATACTTTCTGGATACCGCGACACTTTTCTTCACTCGCTCAAACCAGGTATTAAAAATCACCACGTCCGCAATGGCCTTGCACTCCGTGGGAGTAAAAACTATCGGATAGTCAACGGTGCGAAGCTGTTGGCTCTCCCCTCTCAATCGCTTAGTGGTGGCGGTCCCGATCTTATAGTCCGTGTTGGCGTTCTTGAATCGAACGTCAAGCCGATCAGGCAACTCGTTCTCCTGTGTGCGCTCACTCAACACCGGGTCCGGGGTTTCACTGGCACCCCCTCGATGGGCAGAGAGGTCTTCTACCGGAACGGTCATGACTGAGGCGTTGCCCCGCTTCACAAACTTGATTTTATAATCGCTCTCCATCACGTCCACAAAGTAGGCATTGAGGAGGGGTTGCAAGGCATTACGAATAGGCATCCTTGCGGCAATGTTGTACCCACGAACCGTATCGGCAATTATGCTGGTCACATTAATATCGGCGGCGGTCAAAGTATCCGAGCCCTCAACTAATCTGGTGACGACTGAGGCAAGGGTTGGAGGGTCAAGAATCGCACCGGGGCCTAAAGGAAATTTCATTATTCCTCCCGGTGTGCTTGAGATTGACCCAATAGCAAACGGGGCTCCTGGGAAGGGTTGAAAGTCATGAAGTGTCCGGCTTGAGGCTAGAGTGAACTCTACTTCCCATCCCCCGTTCTGCTTATCGACCTGTTTGGTCTGGATGAACCCGGTGCTATCTCTCCCGACTGTCCAGACATCCCCAACCCCGGCATGATACCGAACCCGGACCGGCTCATAGCCATTGTCCCCGGAGTAATTGGTTTCAAACTCCCATATCAAGTTGAGGCTCTTGTCCCATTTCTTAAGTCGACTCGTCCCCCCGAAGATCGTTGAATGTGTGTAAACCATTTCCTCGTCCGGATCATAAGTCACAGAGTTCCCGAGGTTTGCGAAAGACGCGGTAGCCTCGACCACGGTATCGATTGAGAATGATTCACTTCCCCCAACACCACGCCACACTCTACCGTCCCAATCAATCCCATAAAAAAATGGTGCCGTGCCCAACACAATGTCCGCTGTATGCTCTACACCGGCAATGATCGCGGGATTGTTAATGCTAGGGGTTGGTCCAAGCCCTCCCGCTGTGTCACCGGGGCCGATGGGCCAAGGAGCCTGATAAAAGCAAGCCCCGTTAGTCGTTCCTGAAATAAGGTAAGCGCCTCCCCCGAAGTTCGGTGCATTTTCATTGATGCTATGTCGATCGACAAAGACCATACCCGGCCAGCACAAAAATGAACCACCTAAGGGAGATTGATTTTCAGAGAGAATCCGGCAACTTCCATCCGTGGAGATACTGACCAGTGAGGTATTGGCGCTTCCATCAGGGGCATGACTCCCGACCCACATTTGAGAAGGGATCTGTTGTTTTGTCACGTCCCCTAATAAACTGACTTGTATTTGTATGAATCGCGGCGACCAACTCAAAAAGTAGGGGGCCACATGAGAGACAGAGCAGAGCTTACTAAGGCCAGCCTTGCAAGAAAAGACCTCTATCAAATCAGTGCCCGAGCGGCTGTGATAGATCAAGCCGGTTTCTTCATCGAACGTAACTCGACCGAGCAAGCCATTTGTGCTATCCAAGACCTCTACAATGGGGATGAGCGGGTCGCCATCATTAATGACCTCGAAGTGAAGGATAGGGATACCCCCGTTGAATTGGTTTAGCGCAAGATTCCGAAGCATGATATAGGCTTGCCCACGATAACCCGGCACATTCCCCACACCCTTATCCGCTTCCATCAATGGGTCGGGCAATTGAGTTTCTGTTCCCAGGTACAACTTCGAATTGATTCCTCTCCCATGAGGGCAGTCCGTGAAGTCATAATATAATTGGTCATTCGCCCACACCTTTTTGATTCCTTGGATTGGCCCTTTGCACAGACTGATACACAGATCGACCCTGTATTCGAATGACCCTATCTCTGGCTTGGGTGGCCCTCCGCCCTTGCCTCCTCCACTCTGGCTCTGGGTGTTGAATACTTCACGGATCTCACTGTTCCATATTATGTTTCCAGCTACCCGGTCAGTCCCAAATATCCAGGGGATGGGGTTGCCGTAGGAAGATACCTGTGTTTGCAGGTCCCCAATCCTCGGCCCTAGCGTTGGCGGTGGATCAGGGCCAGGGAATAAGAGTGAACCGGCAATAGAGCCCACGGCCAAGCCAAGGCCAGGAACCCCAAAATATCCACCGATAACGGCCCCTCCTATGGCAAACCCGAGCCGGGCTTGTGATGCGCTCATGCAGGAGCCTCCCAAAGCCTAAAGCAATGCTCTGTTCGGTTAAGCCATTCATCATCGAAGGTATGCTCACAGACCTTTTTATACATGGCCGCGCTATGCAGGATCCCGCAATCGGTGAGGAGGGCCAAGTGTCGATTGGTGGGGACACCTTGCAGGTTTTCAAACCGCATGACCACAAGGTCCCCGGCCTCTCGATCCTTGACTTTTATTTCCATGAATCGACTACGAAGTTCGGCCAGCAACAACTTTCCGTCCGGGTCTCGATGGTAATTGGTGGGGATGACTTGGGGGAACCCAAGCTCATTGGCCACGCATGAAAACAATCCCACGCAATCCACCCCGGACCTGGTACGGCCTTGGTGTCGCCATGGAACGCTTTCCCATTCCCGGCACTTTGAAATAAAAGCTGGGATGTCTTGCTGGGTCAGCAACCTACTTTCCTCCTGAGTTCGTATCTATCCGGGCTGGTGCTATTCGGAAGTTCTGTTGTACATCTGGTTCTCCTCGGAAGTTGTGTGTATTGCCGAACCGGTTGCGGCAATCTTCCAAGACTCGCTTAAAACAACCGGCTTGTACTGAAAAAGAGTCAGAGGTTGCAATCACGAAGGCCACAGGTAGGACCAGTTCGAATTGCCCGGTACTGTTGGTGTACTTTTTAACTTCCATCGAGCGGCCAATATTCAACCCCCCGGTGAAGGTCAGTAGTCCCCCGGTAAAGAAGTCAGCGGCGGCGCTCGTCTTGGTGCTGTCAATAAAGATCCGCTTGTTTGCGGTGGACACGGAAGTCGCGGTGCCGGTTTGCGTGTTGGCCTCAATGGCGGTCCATATCACTGAACCGTCAATGGTGGTATTCCCCACAGTCGTATCCCATATTGGTTCAGTCCCCCCACTGATTCCCGCGAAGGTGGCCTTGAAATGTCGACCGTTCTCAGAGGTGGGAGCCACCGTACTACCCAATGAAGCGTCGAAGGGTTGCTTGAGCGTGTAGGCGGTCAGAGCAAGCCAGATGGGTGGAACCATAATGACTTTACACCGGCTATCCCCAAGATCGGCCCGGCACCCCGGCGAATACAATTCCAAAATCTGCTTGGTCAAGTGTTCTAACATGCCCCGGATCTCGCTTGTGATCCTAGTACGGCCTAAGCTCACGCGGCCAACGGTGGCCCTCCGGAGCTTAAGTTCTCCATTAGGTAGGTTGGTAGGGTCAATCAGGAATAAGCGAACGTCAGCAAAGTCCCACTTGCCATTCAGGATATCCGGGCCGGTCAAAGCATCAATCTTCCTAATGGTGTCTACGTCAAGGTTGTCCACTGAGAGCGAGGAATTGCTTTCTAAGGCGGTAGGCGTGTGCCCGGTGCTGGGATCATAGTCGACCCCCTCAAACTGGAAGTCCCGCGTGTAATTGCTAAACCCTATAACGGTTCCATCGGAGGCGGTAATTTTAATGCAGGTCACTAGGGTTGCAGAGGTGCTTCCTAGCGCCGCGTCCATCCCGGCGCTGGCTGATTTCATTAGTCCTCCAAGACCTCGGTCAAGAGAATGTCAGGAATTTCTCCCAACTCAAATGCTTCAAGCCCCGCCCGAATATCGTCAGTGTCAAACCTAACCGGGACATCAAACTCCCCTGTCCAATCCATAACGTCTGTCCCCGGCTGTGGGTATTGCCCCGCGGTTCCGGCACTCGAGTACAGGGTGAAGGCGCTGGTATCTATGGCAATGGTAAAGCGGTCAACGTCTATGACCACGATTGCGGCGAACAGATCATTGATTTCCGTCATCCCAATCACCCCGGAAAGGTGAATGATGGGTGTCCCGGTGAACCCGTGGGCGACCGCCCGAACATGGGCGATGGTACTGCGTGAGATACCGTTGTGCTGGGCGTTCCCTCCGGAGGTGTGGGCGGTGAACAAGGTGCTGTCAATCCCATCTAGCTCGAACGTAGTTGTATTTAAGACGGTGATTTGATATGGGCCATCCGTGACTTCTACCATTCCTCCTACGGAAGAAATTTCAATGACGTCCCCGGTAATAAAGTTATGAACCGCGCTGGTCGTGACTACCGCGGGGTTCGCTTGCGTGATGTCATCTATGGTCTTAACGGTATCGCTGGAAATAGAGGCGGTGCTATCGGGCACGGTGAATTGCGCGATCCCGGTAACGGTATCCAGGGTAAAGTCCGTAAAGGCCCCGGCGTTCCTCCGCATGGTAACCGCTGGCGAAGCGTTGGGCTTCCTGATTTTTCGGTTGTGGGTTTGGCTCCCGCTTGTGTAGTTGATGCGGAGTTGAATGGCGTCATCCCCGGTGACGAGCAAGTCCTGTTGGGTGGCCACAAAGTCGAGCCAGTCTTTATAGCGAAAGCCCCGGAGCTTGGCGTTCCTCGCATAGAAAAACGTAAACACTTCTCTCAATTGCGTGTGAGTCTTGACTCCCCATCGAGCGTTGTAGTTGTGTACGGCATCGGCCCAAATCCCGGTACGGGCCTCATGAGCATTTTCCAATCGAATCACGTCGGTGTTGAATGAAGGCCCCCCACGAGAACCATAGGAGATTTCAATCGGGAACTGTACTTCATCAAATCCCATGGGTTACCCCCTCTTCGGCGTATAAGATTTGTGGATCCAGATTTCTATGCCGGGCATGGCCCCGATTCTATCCGCTAACGCATGGGCCTGAGTGTAGATTTCCGGGCCACACCAACACGTTCCATTTTCGATGAGGTGTATCCCTTGCGGTGGGAGTAGATGGACACTGACCGGGTAACCGTCTACCACGGTCTGGACCCAACTTTGATAAACAAGCTGTAAGGTTCTAGCCATTGCGAGCCATAGCATTTTGTATCCCTTGGCCCATGAACAACCCGATTTGATCCCGGCTTCTCCGAAAGGCGTCAGGGTTAGGGGTTGAGATATTGAATGTGTTTTGTATGTTGATTGGTGGTCGCTGGCTATCCTTTATCTCCACCGGCACACTCCCCCCCTTCAAAGGTATGATGGCTTCCGGCCCTTTCTCGGCTAACCTCGATATGGTAGGGGTTCTCTGTATCCCTCCATCGGCGTTTGAAGCAAAGGCGGCTCCAAGGCTGGCGACAATACCGTCTGAAAGGCCAGGAGGGCCACCTCCTGAGCCTCCCCCGGTTCCACCCCCTGAGCTACCACCCCCGGCCAGACCTGCCAGTAAGCCAAGGATTCCGGTTCCTGAGGTGCCCTCACCGGGTGAGGCCCCCAAGGCCCCGGCGATACCTTTCTTAACTGAAAGGCGCAAGAGGTCAGACAAGATTGAATCCACTAAGCCACTAAAATTCACCTTGCCACTTTCAACGAAACTTACAATTGAATCTTCGGCTCCTTGGAAGGCCCCTGTGACAAGCTGTTCGGAGGCGCTAGCAAAGTCATTCACACTTTGCGTCGCCTTAATAAATCCTCGTTCAAAGCCAGCCTCTAATGAAGTTAGTCCCTCTAGTGCCTGTAAATCCAATTTTGTTGATTCACGATTCAATTCAGCTAAGCTTATCTTTCCATCGTCATAAAGTTGATTCAAAGCCTTTTGGTTTTCAAGAACTTGCAACTGCGGAAAGCGAAGTTGATCTAAAATTGATTGCTGCAATTCAAGCTCTTCATTAACCCCTTTAATCTGCATCTTCGTATCATCACGAGCCTTATTGAGCGTCTGAATTTCCTCGAGGGAAGCTCGTAACGCGGCAACCTCCTCGTCGGACACTTGGATACCGGCCTTCCTCAAGCCGGTAATCTCGCGGCGTAAGGCGACTTCAATCTGCTGTTCATCGCGGGTGAGTTTGGCCACGGCAACTTCCTCTTTCAACTTTTCCGTAAGGGCCGCGAGTGGATCAAGCGCCTCCTCAAATGACTCCTTGAGCTTCATACTTAATTCCAACCG
>QIDY01000067.1 GCA_003228495.1 Nitrospirota bacterium | reverse complement strand
ATTTCTTCACTTCGCGCCCCTAACCCTGGAAGCGTCTGCAAAAGATGCGATTGTGCCAGCGTTTCCAAATCTTCCAGCGTCGTCATGCCCAACCGAAAAAACAAGTCGTGCACAATCGGTTCGGAAAAACCCGGAAGGTTGACCCATTCTCGAATCGTTTCGGGAAGAGGTGTTTTCAGCTCTTCATAGGCTCGAATGCGGCCCGTTGAAAGAAACTCCTGAATTTTATGAGCCAACTCCTTGCCAATCCCGGGTATAGTCCGCAGTTCCCCACGTTCGGCATAACAGCCGACCTCTTCTTGGAGATTCCGAAGCGAATCGGCAGCTCGCCTATAGGCTTTTACTTTATACGGGTTTTCGGCTCGCGAGGCCAACAACCCGGCCATCGAAGCAAACAAGGCGGCTAGATCTTGGTTGACTTGGCCCATTCAAATAGCCAGCTAAGAACGAATCAGCCTCATGTTGAACAGATGATAATCACTCACTATCCATTGTATGCCATTCTAAAGAAACAAACTAGTTGATTACGATAAGGGTCCGTTTCATTGACAAGAATTTCAAGAGTCCCGTAGGATGATTTTCAACAATTACCCACCAAAAATATGAATTTATTCGTGTTTCAGCATGAAAATTATCGTCAATGGAGAAGAACAGGAGCACAACATCCCCCTCACTGTAGCCAATCTTCTCCAAGTACTTGATCTACGAACAGAAAAAGTGGCGGTGGAAGTGAATCTCAAAATCCTTGACCGTTCCGACTTCCCAACCTTGAACCTTCAAGAGGGCGATAAGGTAGAAATATTAAGTTTTATTGGCGGCGGTTCCCCACAACGAAGACACGTACGAGGCAGAAAACGATATGAGTAATGATCCTTTGCACGACCCCTTAATTATCGCAGGACGTGAATTCCGTTCGCGTCTCTGGGTAGGAACGGGAAAGTATAAAAATTTTGAAGAAACACGACAAGCCATTGAAGCCTCAGGAGCCGACGTTGTCACCGTCGCCATTCGCCGAGTCAATATTACGGATAAGAATTCAGAAAACTTACTCGACTACATTGATCCGAAGAAATACACCATCCTCCCCAATACCGCAGGTTGCTATACGGTCGAGGATGCGGTCCGATATTCTCGATTGGCACGCGCAGCAGGTGTTTCGGATTTAGTCAAACTGGAAGTGATTGGTGATGAGCGCACGTTGTTTCCCGATACGGCTGGCCTCATTGAAGCCGCAAAAATTCTGATTGCGGAAGGATTTATCGTCCTCCCCTATACCAACGACGACCCCATTGTCGCCCAAAAGCTGATGGATATTGGATGTCCCGCGGTCATGCCACTGGCTGCTCCAATAGGTTCCGGTTTAGGGATCCGCAATCCCTACAATCTTAAAATTATCATGGAAACGGTGAATGTACCCGTCATTGTGGATGCTGGAGTTGGAACTGCATCCGATGCAGCTTTGGCTATGGAATATGGCGCTGACGCCGTCCTCATGAACACCGCCATTGCCGGAGCTAAAGACCCTATCATGATGGCCTCGGCTATGCGATACGCCGTTGATGCCGGACGGTTAGCCTTCAAAGCAGGCAGAATTCCCCGTAAGCTGTATGCCACAGCCAGCAGCCCGATCGAAGGGATGCTGTAACGAATCTGGGAATGCTTGCGCAACCCCTTCCTCGACTCTACCTCCTGACTGATCGTCACCAAACACATCAACGCCCTCTCACATCAGTGTTGAGTCAGGCACTCGAAGCCGGAGTGCGGATGGTCCAAATTCGCGAAAAGGACCTGGATACTCGATCGTTGATTGATCTGGTTCAAAATCTCATGCCTCTAATCAAACGACACCATGGAAAAGTGTTATTGAATGATCGAGTCGACATCGCGATGGCCCTTGATGCCGATGGCGTACATCTTCGGTCCGATAGTCTTCCCCTTGCCCTTGCTCGCCGTATGTTGGGAAATGAAAAACTGATAGGAATCTCAACTCATTCGGTGGAAGAGGTACGAAAGGCAGAAGGTGACGGTGCGGATTTTGTCGTACTAGGCCCGATTTTTGAGACACCTTCCAAACGCATCTACGGACCATCAATAGGGCTTCAAACCCTGGATGCAGCCTGTAAAGCGAGCCGTCTGCCTATCTTTGCTATCGGCGGCATCAAGCCAAAGAAAGTTCCCGCCGTCATGTTATCCGGTGCTTATGGAATCGCCGTCATCTCATCGATTCTTCAGGCACCCAGCATTCAAGACAGTACTCTTGATTTGCTTTCACAGCTCCCCTAATTTGTCAACAAAACTTTCACTCATCACACAATGCCATTTAGTTGACCCATTTTTTTTTAAGGTGGTAGAATTCTTTAGGTTTGTGTTGTCGTGCTTCCCGTTCACAACACTAGACCCCAACTACTCCCGACACTCCCTCAAAGGGGTTATTGTCTTCATCGCTTAGGGAGTTGTACAAACGGATTGAGACGCTTATGGTAATGAGAAAAGCCGACGACCCAACCCGCGAAATTCAAAAATTGCGATCCGAGCTGGAGTCTTTAGAACTGGAAAGACAACAGTACTATGAATCTCGCCACAAACTTGATCTGACACAACAAAAAAACGAGCGACTGGTCTCTAGTCTTCAAGAGGCCAAAACACAAATCGAATCCCTCCGCAAAGAAGTAGAGAAACTGACAGCCCCGCCCTCGACTTTTGCCATTTTTTACGGAACGAATTCAGATGGAACCATCAATGTATCACTCGGAGGACGAAAGTTGCGCGTCAACCTTCATCCATCCATTGCCGTCGATTCTCTCAAAAAAGGCCAAGAAGTGATTTTGAACGAGGGGCTCAATGTTATCGAATCTCGGGGGTATGACCCACAAGGTGAAATCGTTCATCTCAAACAACTACTCGATGATGGACGGGCGGTGGTGAGTTCACACTTGGATGATACGCGAGTGGTCGAAATTTCCGACGCACTCAAACAAGAAAAACTGAGCGTAGGCGACCATCTGCTGTTTGAATCTCGTTCGGGCTATCTCACGGAAAAACTGCCTAAAGGTGAAATGGAAGAACTGGTCATCGAAGAGATCCCAGATATTAATTATGATCACATCGGCGGACTGGAAAAAGAATTGGAACAAGTAAAAGATGCCGTCGAGCTCCCATTTCTCCATCCCGACCTTTTTGCCGAACATCAATTATCTCCCCCTAAAGGCCTTCTTCTCTACGGACCACCGGGATGTGGAAAAACTCTCATTGCTAAGGCCGTGGCGAATTCCATCGCCAAAAAACTTGGGCATCTCAAAGGCAAAGACATTCGCAGTTATTTTCTACACATCAAAGGCCCAGAGCTGCTGAATAAATATGTCGGCGAATCTGAACGACAAATCCGAGAAGTCTTTGCCAAGGCCAAAGAAAAAGCCTCACATGGCCATCCCGTCATCGTGTTCTTTGATGAAATGGACGCGCTGTTTCGCACGCGAGGAACCGGCATTTCATCAGATATTGAATCCACAATTGTTCCTCAATTTCTTTCCGAGATTGATGGTGTAGAAAGTCTTCGCGATGTCATTGTCATCGGCGCCAGCAACCGCCAAGATCTGATCGACCCTGCCGTCTTACGTCCTGGCCGATTGGATATCAAAATTAAGATCCCGAGACCGGACAAACAAAGTGCAAAAGATATTCTTGGGAAATATCTCATCAAAGACCTTCCTTTTGCAGAGTCCGCCATGGCGGAACAGAGCCAGGATCGAACAGCCTATGCTCAGAATCTTATCGATATCACCGTAGAAGCCATGTACGCCAAAACCGAAGAAAATCAATTTCTCGAAGTCACCTATGCGAATGGAGAGAAAGAAACCGTCTACTTCAAGGATTTCTCCAGCGGCGCGTTGATTGAAAGTGTCGTCTCCCGAGCTAAAAAGCTCTCGATCAAACGCACGATTTCCGGCGGAGAGAAGGGCCTCACCAGCGAGGATTTCCTAAAAGCTATTAGAGAAGAATTCAAAGAACAGGAAGATCTGCCGAATACGACACACCCAGATGATTGGGCGAAGATCGCCGGGAAAAAAGGTGAGAAAATCGTACATGTTAGGACGCTCACGGTTGATGAAGAATCCGAATCTCGCGAAATCGAAACCCTGAGTGTCGGCCATTACTTTTAACCAACTTGCACCACGCTGGATGAGGCTTTCTTGCTGCGAATTCTTGGTACTGAAACGGAATTCGGGATCATCGCCCGCTCCCCTGGCAACCCCGATCCAGTGGCTAATTCCCTTCGCTTAATCAGCCATTGCCCTCGCCTTCCCGCTCCCAACGCCCTGTGGGATTACGAAAACGAAAATCCATTTTTAGATGCCAGGGGCTTTGAGGTCGAAGGCGAACCCGACCGTCCGGGAGCCCATTACAATCGCCAACTCAATAAAATCCTTCCCAACGCCGGGCGTTTGTACGTAGACGGCGCCCACCCGGAATATTCCACACCTGAATGCAGCAACCCTCGTGAAGTCGTGGCCTATGAACGAGCAGGAGACTCTCTTGTCGCTGAATGTTTAGCGAGTCTGAACGCAAGTATGGGAGAAGAGGAGTTTCTGGTGTACCGCAACAACTCCGACGGGAAAGGCAACAGTTTCGGCTATCATGAAAATTATCTCGTCTCTCGAAAGATTCCGTTCGAGCATATTGCCGAAGTCCTTGTGCCCTTTTTTGTTTCCCGCCCAATTTTCTGCGGCGCAGGCAAAGTGGGCGCGGAAAACGGGACAGACCCCACACCGTATCAAATTTCTCAACGGGCTGACTTTCTTGAATGTCTGTACAATCTCAACACGATGGTCAATCGCCCAATCATTAATACACGAGACGAACCCCATACCCAACAATCTCACTTTCGTCGCCTCCACGTTATTGTCGGAGACGCCAACATGTGCGAAGTGGCAACCTTTCTCAAAGTCGGCACCACCGCCATCATCATGGACATGTTGGAGAATCAAGGGGCGCTTCCTCGTATTGAACTAGCTGATCCCGTTAACGCGATTAAACTGGTTTCTCGCGATCTCACCATTAAGTCGTCGCTCGCCCTTCGCAATGGACAACACACAACGGCCCTAGCGATTCAACAGACATTTCTCCACGCGGCTCATGACTTTTATAGGACACGAGAGTTATCTCCTATTACCAAAGAAGTCCTCATCCGTTGGGAATCAGTTCTTGAAACATTAGACCGAGATCCCAGCAAACTCAACGGAGAAATCGATTGGGTCACGAAGTACGCGCTCATAGAGTCATATATGGATCGGAAACACTGTTCGTGGCAAGACCCTCGTATTGCCATGATGGACTTACAGTATCACGATATACGGCCTTCCAAAGGCTTATATTTTACATTGGAACGAGCGGGGAAAATTGAACGATTAACACACACCGAAGAGATCCAACGTGCCAAGCAAACGGCCCCAGCCCAGACCCGTGCATTTTTCCGTGGAGCCTGTCTCCAACGTTTCCCACAACAGGTTTACGGGATGAGTTGGACGTCTGTCCTGCTTAAGACAGCAGACAGCACAATTAAACGCATCCCCCTTATGGATCCATATCGTGGCACGCAATCTCTTACCCATGAGTTGTTTCAGGACATTGACTCTGTTGATCAGCTACTATCACGTCTTACCCGATAAGTTGGGCTCTATAAAGATAGGGAAAACCAGGTCAAGGAAATTATGAATACCGATAGAATTCCCTTTCCAAGCTTTTCGTCCGATCCCTGTTCGAGTTTTTATCAATTTCTGACTACGCAACGGCCAGAATTATTGCCCATGACTCGATGGGGAATGCTACCCGCTCAACAAGGATCAAACGAACTGTCTCTGTCCCACCATTCCCCTCCTTGGCCTCAGGGCACGACCGTTCTGGCCTTTACCTATCAAAATGGCGTCTTGATCGCCGGTGACCGTCGAGCCACTGAAGGGTTTCAAATTGCAACCAATCGCATGGACAAGGTTTTTCAAACTGATGCCTTTTCAGCCATGGCTATCGCCGGCGCTGCCGGACCTTGCGTGGAAATGGCAAAACTGTTTCGAATCGAATTGGAACATTATGAAAAACTTGATGGGAAACCCCTAACGTGCGAAGGAAAAGCCAATAGGCTCGGAGATATGGTCAAAGCCAATTTTCCAATGGTGCTCCAGGGTCTCGTTGTGATTCCCCTTTTCGTCGGATATGACCAGAAACGAGAAATCGGCCGTCTGTTTAAATATGACATTACCGGCGGTCGTTATGAGGATACCGAATTTCACGCAGTTGGCTCTGGGGGAAAGGATGCTCGGCTCACATTAAAAGAACATTTCCGCAAACACTTGCCGGAAGACAAGGCCGTACGTGTCGCCCTGCGAGCCTTATTTAATGCGGCAGAAGAAGATGTGGGAACCGGTGGGCCGGACCTGCACCGCCGAATTTTCCCCACAGTCAAATTAGTAGACCGTCACGGCGTGAAAAATGTAGAAGATACGCAGCTCGCCACCATCTGCCAAGAACTTCTATCTCAACAGGGGGAATCTTAGGTCATGACAATGCCCTTCTACGTTTCCCCCGAACAAATGATGCAAGACCGGGCGGAGTATGCCAAAAAAGGCATTGCCAAAGGTCGATCGATCATTGCCATGGAATATGACCAGGGCGTGTTGTTTGTGGCGGATAATCCAAGCACATCGCTTTTTAAAATTTCAGAGATCTACGACAGCATCGCGTTATCGGGGGCCGGTCGATACAGCGAATTCGAACATCTGCGGAAAGCAGGCATCCAACATGCCGATGTAAAAGGCATGATGTACAGCCGGGAAGATGTCACGGCTCGATCTTTGGCTAATGGGTATTCCCAAATTTTGGGCACCATCTTTAGCCAAGAAATGAAGCCCTACGAGGTCGAACTACTTCTTGCACAAGTTGGCGAAACATCAGAAGGCAACGAACTCTATCGCATCACATTTGACGGAAGCATCATCGACGAACGGAAGTTTACCGCCATTGGCGGACGTTCCGAAGCCATTTTGACCTATCTCCGCAAAGAAACCTCAGATACCTGCCCATCCCTCAGTAGCGCTTTACAATTATGCCAACAGGCCTATGAAAAGGGCGGCGATCCTAAGTCAGGACTGGCGGGACTAGAAGTAGCCCTTTTGGACCGGGCACAAACCGGCCGAAAATTCCGTCGTATAACAACGTCCGAAGCCACTGATCTGCTTGTCTAAAATCTTCATTGCTTTTCCCGTCGGCTTGACCTTCCCTGGTTGAACATTCTCAAATAGGGGTGTATTCTGGCTTCATGACCTGTTCATACACTCCCAATTCCGCAGGAAGAGCACCAAGGCAGGTATGATCAAACGAATTTTCGGGCTCGAATGCGAATACGGCCTCACATTTTCTCCAACCGGGCGAGTCTATCTTCCTATTGAAAAAATCCTTGGGTACATCTTTGAGGGTCTCATTCCCAATAGCTGGCCTTCTAATGCATTCCTCACCAACGGTGCGCGGTTTTACCAGGATACGGGGTGCCACCCGGAATATGCGACACCTGAATGCGACGATCTGATTGAATTAGTCATTCATGACAAAGCGGGAGAGCGAATTCTTGAAAGTTGCCTTCCGATTGCGGAAGAACGATTACGGGAAGAAGGTCTCTCCGGGGATATTTTCATTTTCAAAAATAATACAGATTCACTCGGTAACACCTACGGTTCGCATGAAAATTTCCTCATGCGCCGCGATATCGACTTCTGGAAAGTCAGCGAACAACTCATCCCGTTTTTCGTCACCCGCCAAATTTACTCAGGCGCAGGGAAAATCCTTAAAGTTTCCGGAAAGTCTCAATTTTTCATTTCTCAACGGGCACAACATATTCATGAGAAAACCTCGTCGTCCACAACATCCTCCCGTAGCATTATCAATACACGCGATGAACCGCATTCCGATGCGGAAAAATACCGCCGCCTGCATATCATTCTCGGCGATTCCAACATGTCGGAATTCGCCACCTATTTAAAAGTGGGCACCGCAGCAATCGTGTTATCCATGATTGAAGATGGATACACGATCCCACACATCGACCTGGAAGAACCGGTCAAGGCCATCCGTGACATCTCCCGAGACCCCTCCCTCAAAAAGACAATTAAATTAGAGGATGGACGGGAGATGACCGCATTGGATGTCCAATGGGTGTTTTGGGAACATGCCGGAGAGTATTTACAGTCTCAACCGCCCAACAAAGTCTATTCCGAAATTCATGAGGAATGGGGCCGGGTCCTGCAACTGCTTGCTCACTCTCCAATGCAATTGGTCAGAGAAATCGACTGGATTACAAAAAAATGGCTACTGGAAAATTATATGGCAAACAAGTCCTGCGGATGGGACGATCCACGACTCAGCATGATGGACCTGCAATATCATGATATTAACCGGAAACGGGGGCTTTTTTATTTGTTAGCCGAACGACAAGGCATCCGGAAACTCGTCGATGAGGAAGCCATTGAACAGGCCAAAACAACCTCTCCACAAACAACGCGTGCCAAAGTACGCGGAGACTTCATCCGATTTGCCCGAGCTAAAAATCGGTCGTATACTGTGGATTGGACTTATCTCAAACTCAACGGCTACTGGGAGGAGACAATCCTTTGCATGGATCCCTTTTGTCCCTTTAACCCCCGGGTCGATGAATTATTGAGTCAAGTGCCGCACCATCGCCTTTATCCATGAATAACCTACTCATTCACTTGCCAAGAGCATTGGCTCGACTCACGGAACAATCACTCCTTATTCTCTGTCTCCTCCTGGCCAATATTTTTCCTATTCACCTTGTTGCTGGCGCGGGACTTCATTCACCGGACGCAGATGGTCAATTCAGCGGAAAACAAGGGGAAGTCTTGTGGATCGAAGTCCCGGTCAACAATTCACAGGGAACAGTTAGCGGCATCCTACTCAAACGAAAAATCCCCTTCTTTCCTGTGACGGATACCAGGGTTGCCGCAGTCGTCGGTATCGACATGCAAGACCCTCCGGGCTTGCAGGAATTGAGCATCAAGGTCCAAACCTCGAACCAGACGGATCATCTCAGCTATTCCGTATTAATCATGAAAGAAGACTATGCTATCCAACATCTCACATTGCCAAAGAATAAGGTAGACCTCGATTCCAAGACCTTGAAACGGGTGCGGCTTGAACAAAAAGAAATGTCGGCCGCTTTTCGTCACCTTGGTACACATCCGTTATGGGATGGTGCGTTTCTTGAGCCCGTCAAAGGAACTGTAACTGGACGATTTGGTAGTCGTCGCGTGATTAACGGGCAACCTCGTCGCCCCCATTCGGGAGAAGACATTGCCGCACCTCAAGGCACGCCCGTGTATGCCATCAACACTGGAACCGTCGTGGCCACCATGGATCATTTTTTCTCGGGGAAAGGGGTCATCATCGATCACGGGATCGGATTGTTTTCGATGTATTTTCATTTGTCCGACATTGACGTTCAACCGGGGCAAGCTCTCAGCAAAGGTGAAGTTTTGGGGAAAGTCGGTGCCACAGGAAGGGCCACCGGCCCTCATCTTCACTGGGGCATTCGCCTCAACGGTGCCCGAGTCAATCCGTACGCTCTCACGACCTTACCTTTAGGGAATTAGGCGAGATCTTGGCCATATTTCTCTCGTAATTCTTCCCTCCACCATGCTTTATCTCTGTGTCTTTTGCGGTTCCAGCGTCGGCAATCAACCAGAATATTCCTCAATGGCACGACAATTAGGCCAGACCCTGGTTCAGCAAAAATTAGGCTTAGTCTACGGAGGCGGGAATATTGGATTGATGGGAATCTTAGCATCAACGGTCCTTGAAGCAGGAGGAGAGGTCATCGGAGTGATGCCAAGGCAGTTAGCGGAAAAGGAGCTGTTGCATTCACAGCTCTCCACCACTCATATCGTCGAGACGATGCACGAACGGAAATCACTTATGGCCAAGCTGTCTGCAGGCTTTATCACGTTGCCGGGTGGATTTGGAACATTGGAGGAATGTTGCGAAATGCTGACATGGGCTCAGCTCAAAATCCATGAGAAGCCTTGTGGAATTTTGAATTGTTTGGGATTTTTTGATGGCCTGCTATGGTTCCTTGATCATCAAGTTAAACAGGGGTTTGTCACGCCCAAAAACCGCGCACTTATTCTCGAAGCTGCCGATCCTGAAACATTACTCACTTTGATGATACCTCAACTCAGCATAAAAGAAGTGAAAAGTAAGGAGTGAGGAGGACCTAGCCTTCTCTTTTTTCTTGCTTCTCACCCCTTACTTTTCACTTCTCACTTCTTCTCACTCAAATCTGCCTCTAATACGCAGCAGGTCGCGAGAGTGGGCGATTCGCCATCAATTCCATGGCTCGAAGATTATCAAAGGAAAACGCCCCATCACCCATGGCAATCAATCCTAATTTCCCCTTTTTAAAGGATTGATCATACACATCAACCAGCAGGTGGTGGTCAAAGAATATTTCGGTAAACTCCTTACTGATAATGGTATTGCGTTGAATGCGAAGAAAGTGCCATTCGGAAGGTTCAAGAATAAGAGCTTCTCGTGCCAATTCCTCGGATTGACCGTTTTTGACCACATACGCCACAACCTCATTGGTTTTGGGTTCGACGACTACGGCATAGAAATTTTGAGAATCTTGAACACCATAGGCTAATCCAGCTTTGCCTGAAGGGGTTCCCAATCGCATTCTCATCCGAACCGAAAGATCGACATACTCGGCCACCACGTCATCCACCACCAACAACTGATAGCATTGGCCCTTTCCACAGGTAAGTTGCTGCTCCACCAAGTTCGGCCGACTGGGAGCCGAAACATCTTTTCTGACTACCCATCCGCCTTTACTGGTTTGTCCACCGACTTCCTGAGAAAATCCTTCGGGCAGGATTTCAAGAGCAGATTTATCAAATTGCCATTCTTGAAACAAAGGTGGCGTGGTTTTATGAAAAGGCTTGGGAAGTTCTTGCGGCTGATCATCGGCTAAGACGCCGATGGGAATTCCCAAGACACACAGACCAAGCACCAGACCCCTTAATAATTTTCGAGGAAAATGGGATTGGCGAACGAACATCCCTTCCGGTCGAACCTTATATTTTGCCGCCTCGTCCTTCAGATTTTGCTTCGGCATAACCAACATCATAACGTTCCCTACCCTGTTAAATTAAATTTAATAAAATCATGGTTCTCACGAAAAACATGAAAGGATACGCATTCTCTTGTGACCCCGACAACCTCTAAACGCCCAGAAACCACAGCCACTTGATAGTCTTTGAGGAAGACAGGTTACCTCAGCCACGACTTCTTTGAACGAACTTTGGTAAAATTTATGGTTTTGGGCTAATTCCTCAGACAAAATGAGCTCAATAACAAAGCCTTTCAATCGCCCAAGTTCTTGGGACTCCTAGTATGTCAATTAACGGAAAACATTGCACCCATCGACAATGCAGTGGTAGCGTTATTGTCTTGGATCACCTTATCACCGTCGGACAGTCAATCATAGGATTTCATATGAATGCCCCATCTGTCCAGCAAGGAGTCTCCTACATAATTTTAACCCTCGCCATCACCTGTTGGCCGGCCTGGAGTTGGGGAGAGGCATTCAATGCTTCCGAAATGGAAGATTTGGCTCTAAAAGAAATGCTTCCATCCGATTCGGTAGTCACTCTGACCCTAAAAGAGGCCGTGTTGGAAGCCCTGGAAAACAATTTAGATATTCAGGTCAGCCGGTATACTAGAGATGTCCGTTTAACGGACATTGTTTTCCAAGAAGCAGAATTTGATCCCAC
>QIDY01000314.1 GCA_003228495.1 Nitrospirota bacterium | reverse complement strand
CCTCTGATAGCTTTGGATAAAATTTCTGTAGGCTTTTTGGCATGGAGATGCTCAGCCGAAATGGCCTTGATCCCGCCAGGGTATCCGGTATGGTGATAATAAATTTTTGTCCGGAATTTATTGCGGGTAAATTGAATTTGGCTTGAGTTAATAATGACGACGTGATCTCCCGTGTCCACGTTTGGGGTAAAAATAGGCTTATGCTTTCCACGGAGAATGGAGGCTACTTGGGTAGCAAGACGGCCAACGGTTTTTCCTTTGGCGTCAACCACAAACCATTTTCGTTCAACCTCAAGAGGTTTAGCTTGAAATGATTTCATGAGAATGAGATTTCCTTTCCGACGGTCGATAATTTCATTGCGGTAGCAGGCTAGGCTTCAGGCTGCTCAGATCCCTTTTGATCAAGCTTGGAAAGCCACGTGTCTAAATCTTCTCCACCGCGTCGTTCGAGTACTTCAGGGGTCACATAAATAGGACATTGGCATCGAACCGCTAAGGCAATGGCATCGCTGGGTCGTGAGTCTATAGATTTCTCTAAGTCATCTTTTGCTAAGAATAAAGTCGAAAAATAGGTATTATTTTTGACTTCAGTAATCACGACTTTGTTGAGAGTAAATCCGAGATGTGAGGCAAAGCTACATATCAAATCATGGCTCATGGGTCTTGGGGGAATAACTTTCTCCAGGGCGAGCCGAATAGAGGTGCCCTCAGCGGTTCCAACCCAAATTGGCAGCACCTCAGAATTTTGTTCATCTCGTAGGACGACAATCTGAGTGTCGGTGTTGGGGTCAACTAAGACACCATGAACTTTCAGCGGGATAAGCGTATTAGTTTCGGCCATCACAATTGAACTCGTCGGTCCGACATGGGAAAATGTAAACATGAAAATAATGGCTGTTACGCATCAAGCTTTCCAAAGTCTTCGGGCTTGAGATTTTCTAGCCATCGTTCCAATTCCTCAGAGTTCTGCTTGTGTAAGACTTCGCCTGAGGCAAAAATGGGAGCATCTGCGCGGAGTGCAACGGCAATGGCATCACTGGGACGTGAATCAACGGTGAACTCCGAATCTCCAAACAGTAGATGGATTTTTGCAAAATACGTATTTTCTTTCAAGTCAGTAATGACCGTACTAATGACTTTGGCATCCATATTATCCAACATAGTTTTCATAAGATCATGGGTCATCGGTCGGGGAGGAGCAATTTTCTCAAGGGCAAAACTAATGGCACTCGCCTCGGATTTCCCTACCCAGATTGGAAGCATGTCTGAATGCTCTTCATCACGAAGGATGACAATATAGGCATTATTGTAGGGGTCGAAAAGGAGCCCCCGTACATTCATTTGGTTTAACATGGGGATTAGATTAAGTAATATACTCTAACTAGAAAATCCAACCTTGAAAAATACCATCAGATTAGCTGAATAGTCAATGAAAAGAAGGGGTTGCTTTCTCTGGAGCCCTTACCATTTGAGGAAATACGCCAATCCCTAGAATTAGTATACACCAAAGAGGATATAAGAGGAGATGGGGCAAGTAAAGTCTCAAGTAAAATACTTGAGCATCAATATGAAGGGAACGGGATATTCCTAAAGCTTTCACTGACTTCTTACATTAACTTTGAGTATGTAGATGTTGCTTAATAGCGTCCTTGATCCAGTCAGCCACCTGATTGGGTGGAAGAAGGACTTTTTCCCCTGTTTTGCGATCTTTAATTTCAAGTGTGTTATTGGCCAAACCTTTGTCTCCAATAATAATGTGATAGGGCGTGCCAATCATATCAGCATCGTTGAATTTGACGCCCCCTCGTTCGTTACGGTCATCTATTAAGACTTCGATATTTTGCTGACTTAATTCATCATAGAGCTGCTCGGATGCCAGGTGGACAGCCTCTGAACTTGTGACTGGCAGGATTTGGGCCTGAAATGGGGCAATGGGCATGGGCCAACAAATCCCTTTTTCGTCATGATTTTGCTCAATGGCTGCGGCTGCGGTTCGCCCAATGCCGATACCGTAACAGCCCATAATGGCTGGATGGCTCTGGCCTTCAGCATCAAGGAAGGTGGCGCCCATTTTTTCACTATATTTTGTACCCAACATAAAGACATGGCCGACTTCAATCCCCCGAGCAGTCTGAAGGGGGCTGCCACTTTGAGGGGAAGGGTCTCCGGCTTTGGCCTGTCGGAAATCTCCAATATCATCAATGGAAAAGTCTCTAGTTGCGTTGACGTTCATAAAATGAAGGTCTGGTTCGTTTCCTCCCGCGATAAAGTTGGTGAGGGTACTGACGGCATGGTCGGCTAAAATACGAACGCCGGAAAGCCCAACGGGCCCGACGAAACCAACTGGGGCGTTTGTTATTTTTCCCACAAGCTCTGGAGAAGCCAGGGTGAGGTCATGAAGTCCTAAATACCGTTTAATTTTGATTTCGTTTGCCTGGTGACCGCCTCGGATTAAGACTGCGGTGATCTCATCGTTACCGGTTTGATACAACAGGGTTTTGACTACTCGATTCGAAGGAACCTTCAATAAGGCACTGACTTCTTCAACAGATTTAGTTTGAGGAGTTGATACTTTCTCTAAGGGTTTCTGAGCCTCCGGACTCCTGGCTGGGGGTGGGACCACCTCGGCACGTTCCACATTAGCTGCGTAGGAACTATCGGGATCAAAGACAATCAACTCCTCTCCAGTATTCGCTAACACCATGAATTCATGTGAGGAAATGCCTCCGATGAGCCCGGTATCGGCTTCGACGGGACGAAATTGCAACCCGGTTCGTGAAAAAATGCGGCAGTAGGCATCGTACATTCGTTGATAGTTGCGTTGTGCGCTGGTTTCGTCTTGGTCGAAGCTATACGCATCTTTCATGATGAATTCCCTACTCCGCATGAGTCCAAACCGTGGGCGAATTTCATCGCGAAATTTTGTTTGAATTTGATAGAAGGTTAGAGGCAACTGGCGATACGAGCGGACTTCTCGCCTGAACAAGTCCGTGATCACTTCTTCGTGTGTTGGCCCCAAGCAAAAGTCTCGTTCATGGCGGTCTTGTAATCGGACGAGTTCCTTTCCATAAAAGTCCCAGCGGTCGGTTTCTTTCCATAGTTCGGCTGGTGAAAGGATAGGCAACAAAAGCTCTTGAGCTCCAGCCCTATTCATTTCTTCGCGAACGATCGTTTCAATTTTTCGAATGACGCGCAGGCCAAGGGGAAGATAGGAATAAATACCAGTAGCGACTTTTCTGATCATGCCGGCTCGTAGCATCAAACGGTGGCTGATGACCTCAGCTTCTCCGGGATCTTGGCGCATGGTGGGAATGAAGGATTGTGAAAGTCTCATCGTTGTCTCTATTCAACAGAGCTCAATAACACAGATTTTAGGAATCATGAACGGTAATGTACTTTAGGTAATGAGGCGAGATCTATTGAAGCAGGCGATTGATGTCATTCCAGAAGGCATAGCCCATCAGACAAAATAATACGAGAATTCCTGCTTGTTGGGCGATTTCCCTGGATCGTTCTCGTAAGGGTCGACCTAAAATGGCTTCGCAGGCAAAAAAGAACAGATGCCCGCCATCCAAAACAGGAATGGGCAATAAATTTAAAATGCCGAGATTAATGCTGAGAATTGCAATAAGCCACATGATAGCACCGAGGCCTTGTTCGGCATGTTCTCCAGACACATCGGCAATCATAAGCGGCCCGCCAATATTCTTTGAAGAAATTTCTCCGGTAATAAGTTTCCAAACTCCTTTGACCGTGAGTTCGCACCACTCCCAGGTTGCCTTTAAACCGTCCCATGGGGCGAGGTACCATGAAGGACTTCGCAATATTGTCCCTCGGCCCGAGATTTGAATCCCAATTCGGCCAATGGATAGGGTCTCCCCATCAGGGCCTGTGACTGTGTGTGCTTCTGGCGTAATCGAAACGGGTAGGATTGCCCCTTTCCGCTCAATCTGCATTTCCAATGAAACCCCCGCATTGTTTCGAACGATTTCCGTCATCTGAGACCAGGTGACAATGGGTGTCTCATTAATGTGAACAATTCGATCATCGGGTTGAAGCCCAGCGGTTTGTGCGGGGGTATCGGGCATGACTTTTCCGACAACAGGTGCATGGTCTTCAATCCCGAGCAAATAAATGGGATCATCTTCCGGGTTATCTTCATTAACTTGAGTGGTCGGTGTCACAATAAACGTTTTAGAGCTGTTCCCTCGAATGACGTCGAGTGTGACAGGGCGGCCATGGGTTTCATTGAGAATCTGATACAGTTCGCCCAATGTGGAAATGTCTTCTTCATTGGCCCGGGTAATTCGATCACCGAGTTCCAAGCCGGAGAACGCTGCAGGGGAATCGGGAGTAATGGCTTCGACCACTGGGAGCATTTTGTCAATGTTGGGGACAAAGAGGGGCGATCCCATGGCCAACATGCCGGTAAAAATTAAATAGCTGAGAATAAAGTTAAATCCGGGACCTGCAGCTACGATGAGCGTTTTGTGGGGTAGGGATTGGTGGATAAAGGATACCTTTTGATCTTCAGCGGAAATTGTTTCTGATCCCTCTTCACCGAACATTTTCACATATCCTCCGAGAGGAATCGCCGACACGACATATTCCGTGTCGCCGATTTGACGCCCTATTAACCGGGGGCCGAATCCAATGGAAAATTTCAGGACTTTGACGCCAACCCACCGGGCGGCAAGATAATGCCCGTACTCATGAAACGTGACCAATACGCCAAGCACGATCAAAAACCACCATAGTTTTTGTCCAAAGATGAAAATGGCGTCTGGAGAGAAAAGGGAAAAGCTATTCATATCATGATTATCTGATGAGAAATGTTATTGCGGGTTATACCGGGGCCCCACAGGTTTTCATAATCTCCTCGGCAGTTCTCCGAGCCCATTGGTCCACGTCTAAAACGTCTTCAATGGTTGATAATGGACTTGGAGAATAAGTCAGCATAGTTTCTTGAATGACTTTTGGAATATCCAAAAATGCAATTTGGTTGTTGAGGAATGCCCGGACTGCCATTTCATTGGCTGCATTGAGTGTTGCGGGAAGTCCGGCCTCACCGGCCAGGGCGTCATAGGCCAATTGCAGACAAGGAAACTTTTCGGTATCCGGAGGGAAAAACGTAAGTTTACCAATTTTTCCTAAATCCAATAATGGTGGAAGGAGCGGGACGCGCTCAGGGTAGTTCATCGCATAGGAAATAGGTGTGCGCATATCCGGGTGTCCTAATTGCGAGATAACAGACCCATCACAATATTCTACCAAAGAATGAATAATGCTTTCTCGGTGGATAACAACGTCAATTTGTTCCGCAGGGAGATCAAAAAGCCACCGAGCTTCAATAACTTCAAGCCCTTTATTCATCAACGTTGCGGAGTCGGTGGTAATTTTGTCCCCCATTTTCCAATTCGGATGCTTGAGAGCTTGTTCGGGCTTGACATGCTCAAGATCAGTGTCCGGCCAGTCCCAAAAGGGGCCGCCTGAAGCAGTAAGAACAACCCGCCGAATATCTACTTTTCGATGACCTTCCATGGATTGAAAGATCGCACTATGTTCGCTATCGATGGGGAAGATGGTTACGCCATGTTTTTGAGCTTCCTGTTGCATGAGTTGCCCGGCCATCACCATCGGTTCTTTATTGGCTAACGCCACTTGTCTGCCGGCTTGAATAGCCGAAAGCGTTGGTTTCAGGCCGGCGCCACCGACAATAGCCGAAATCACCAAATCACATTCTGGAAGGCTTGCCACCTCACAGAGCCCTGGCTCTCCATCCAAGACTTCAATCTGTTTGGTGTCTATCCGTGCACGTAATCGTTTGGCAGCATCTGGACAAGAAAGCGCCACAACTTTGGGTTGAAATGTTCTAATCTGATCTTCCAATATTTGAGCATTGGATCTCGCCGCTAATCCTACGACTTGAAAACGATCAGGAAATTTTGACACCACATCTAATGTACTGGCTCCTATAGAGCCGGTTGATCCCAAAATGACGATGCGTTTCACAATATGGCTTTCCTTTTCCTTTGTGGTGATTTGACGTTAAGAGGGCAAGGAAAAGATGACATAGTAATACATTGCGGGTCCAGTGAACAGGAGACTATCTACACGATCAAGCACTCCGCCATGTCCAGGAATAATTGTGCCTGAGTCTTTGACACTTACGCTACGTTTGATTGCTGATTCGCCCAAATCCCCTATTGCACCTAAGAGGGCTAAGCTCACACCGAGCATAATGCATTGGCCTAAGGAGAAAAATGGGACAAACGTAAATTGGCTGATGATCGCTCCAATAATAGAAAACAGGACTCCGCCAAGCAATCCCTCAATGGTTTTTTGGGGGCTCAGTCTAGGGGCGAGTGGATATTTTCCCAATGTTTTCCCAACAAAAAACCCGCCGATATCGGATAGCCATGTGACAATAATGACAAAAAAGACCAGGGCCACTCCGTTTTCAAGATTTCTCAAAAGGGGGTAATAACCCAATAAGAGTCCGACATATAACACGGCAAAGATGTAGGCGGTCCAGCCAGGAAGTCGCTGTTTTGTGGTTGCCGGGGAAATAAAAAATCCTGCCATGATGATAGCGATTATTCCGAGCATCCCCACGAGCCATATTTGAGGAAGTCCTTTATGCATCGCTCCAAGGAGGAGGGCCACAATCAAACATGAAAGGACCTTCGTGGGCATCGAACAGGTGTCTGAGAAGTACAGTGATAAAAATTCCCAGAGAGCAAATAACGCTATCGTGCCAATTAATAGAGAAAAGAGCCAGGGAGGGGAATAGCGAATGCCTACATACAACAACGGGATAAACACCAAAGCGGAATAAAACCGGCGAGGATCCATAGTGATTTTTTTGAAAAGCGAACGATGGGTGAGTCGAAGATGTGAATATTTGAATATTGATGTGGAACGAGGCCAATGGTTAGGAAGAAACAGTTTGACCGACCCGGCCAAACCGGCGCTCGCGTTTTTGGTAGTCCAGGAGGGCCAGTAGCGTTTCACAACGGCGAAAGTCAGGCCAGAGGGTTTGGGTGAAATATAATTCCGTATAGGCAATTTGCCAAGGGAGAAAGTTGCTAATGCGGGTTTCTCCGGATGTGCGAATGAGTAAATCAGGGTCTGGCAGTCCCCAGGTAGTAAGATGTTGTTCGAAGAGGGCCTCGTCAATTTGATCAGGGGAAAGGGTACCTATCTGTACTTCGAGTGCTAATTGTTGAACGGCGTCGATAATTTCAGCGCGTCCGCCATAGCTAAGGGCCACGGCCAGTGTCCGTGTCGTATGATGGCGAGTTTCCTCAGCAATGTCGGACACTAAGGCCCGGACGGAAGACGGGAGTTGTTCCAGTCGTCCAATGGGGAGAAAACGCACATTTCGATCATGAAATCGTTGCCGTTCTTTTACCAGATACTGTTCTAATAAACCCATGAGTAAGCGAATTTCTGACTCAGGGCGATTCCAATTTTCCTGTGAAAAGGCATAGATGGTCAGATAGGGGATATTCAGTTCATGCCCGATGTCCAGGACATCCTGAAGGGCGCGAAGCCCTTCCTTATGTCCGGCAATGCGTGGCAGGCCGCGTTGGGCTGCCCATCGTCCATTGCCATCCATAATAATGGCGATATGTTGAGGAAGGGACTCAAGGTCGAGTTGGTCCCGTAATTCATCCTCGGCAACGTGCCTGGCTTCTACTGCCTGAAATTCATCCATGAATAACGTTGAGTGTTGAGGTAAAAGCCGGAGCCAGTGCGTAGCTCCAGTACAAAACATTCACAAAAAGAAGAAAAGTATGAACAGAATTCAGTCTAATAATGAAAGAGATTCTTGTCAAATTTCATAAGCCTGAGTCTCACCGATACTGAAATTGCGCCGACCATGGAGATGGGCTATACTGCCTTTTTCCGTTACCTTTTACCTCACCATTCCAATTTCAGAACGCCATTGTATGTATCCTAGCCCTTCAAATTTTGCTCTCCAAGAACAGGACATTCTTCAGGCATTGAATAAGGCGAAGGCCCGGGATGTGGACTATGCCGATATGTACCTAGAGTCTTCTGTCACGGACTCTGTCTCGATGGAAGAAAGTTTGGTCAAACGAGCCGTCAAAAGTGTGGCGCAAGGGGCCGGCATTCGGGCTGTGGCTGGAGAGCGTACGGGGTTTGCATATTCGGATGATCTTTCCATTCGGGATTTAGAACAGGCGGCACAAACGGCCCGGTATATCGCGGAGTCCCCGCAAGGGGAGAATCCTATAGCCGTCACACATCGGTCCGGTCCTTCCCAAAATCTTTATCCCCTCCCGCAACCGCTGACGGACATTACAACAGAAGCTCGGGTAGATCTCCTGAATCAAATTGACGTTGAAGCCCGCCGATATGACCCTCGCATTGCCAAAGTCATGGCGTCATTTAATACCGAACAAAAAATATTTTTGGTGGTGAACTCTGAAGGGCAACTTGTCGGGGATGTGCAGCCGCTGGCTCGTCTTCAAATTACCTGCATTGCCGAAGATGGCGAGAATCGACAAATCGGGAGCTATGGAGGTGGAGGACGAGTAGGGTTTTCTTTCTTTGTGGAAAACGGTCGCGGGTTGGAGTTTGCGCGGGAAGCCGCCCGCCAAGCGATTGTCAATTTAGATGCGGTTGATGCGCCAGCTGGCATTATGCCGGTCGTCCTAGGAGGAGGTTGGCCAGGGATTTTACTGCATGAAGCAATTGGCCATGGGTTGGAAGCAGACTTTAATCGGCGGAAAACGTCCGCATTTTGTGGCCTGATTGGTCAGTCGGTAGCTTCGGAACTGTGTACGATTGTGGATGATGGCACACTCCCATTCCGTCGTGGTTCCATGAATATTGATGATGAAGGGACACCGACCTCACGAACCATGCTCATTGAAAAAGGGGTGTTACGTGGATACATAACGGATCGACTCAACGCGCGATTGATGGGCATTCCCTTAACCGGCAACGGCCGCCGTGAAGATTTTCGAAGCGTCGTCCTCCCTCGCATGACCAATACGTTCATGTTAGCTGGAGAATCCGAACCGCAAGACATCATTCGGTCAGTGAAAAAAGGTCTTTATGCGGCATCCTTTGGTGGCGGACAAGTGGATATTACCAGTGGAAAATTTGTGTTTTCGGCCAGTGAGGCGTACCTCATTGAAGATGGCACGGTCACCAGACCTGTCAAGGGGGCCACATTAATTGGGAACGGTCCTGATGTGCTGAAGAAGGTCTCGATGGTTGGACATGATATGAAACTCGATGAAGGAATTGGCACCTGTGGCAAAGAAGGCCAATCTGTTCCGGTCGGTGTAGGGCTTCCCACGATAAAAATCGATGAGATGACCGTTGGCGGAACCGCCACGGGCTGAATGGATGAACCTCCCGTTTTCTTTTTCCTCTTTTTGACGATGACGAGTTTACCCACCACGCACAGTGACCGTTTCCCCGAGTTAGCGGCATCCGTTCTCAAACAGGCTAAGTCCTTAGGGGCAATGGAAGCGGATCTCCTCGTAGCTGAAGGGGATTCGGTGGCTGTGCAAGTGCGTATGTCGGAAGTGGATCGACTCTCCAAAGCGCGAGAGAAAGTGTTGGGGCTTCGCGTCTTTTTTGGCAAGCGGTCAGCCAGTTCTTCCACATCGGATTTTTCTCAAGCTTCGTTGGATCGCTTAGTGAGCGACACATGTAGCCTGGCTAAGGCTGTGGTGGAAGATGAAACATCAGGTTTGCCCGCACCCGAACAAATTGCGGTGGATATTCCGGATTTGGATATGAAAGATAGTCGACAATTGACCGTCGACGAGGAAATCGATCTGGCCAAACGCACCGAACAATCCGCGTTTACCGCAGATTCGCGTATTACCAATTCTGAAGGGGCCGAATGCTCGGCTGGCTACGGATCGATCTTGTTAGCTAATTCTCATGGGTTTATTGGATCGTACACCAGTTCTTCCTATTCGCTTTCTGTTTCGCCCATAGCTGTGGACAGTCAGAATGGCGGTATGCAGCGGGACTATTGGTATTCCGTGAAACGCAAATTTCATGAATTAGACAGTCCTGAACAGATCGGACGGGAGGCGGCTCGCCGGACGGTGAGACGATTGGGGAGTCGACCTATTGCAACACAGGAAGTTCCCGTCATTTTCGACCCAGAAATTGCTCAAGGTCTGCTAGGCCATATCGCGTCGGCTGTATCGGGATATTCGCTCTATAAGGGCGCGTCGTTTCTCATGGGGCAATTAGGGAAAAAAATTGCGGCTGAATCAGTGACGGTGGTGGACGATGGACGCTTAGCCAACGGCTTGGGTTCTCGACCATTTGACGGGGAAGGATTGCCGACCAGAAGAAATGTCGTCGTCGAAAAGGGGGTCCTCACCAGTTATTTATTAGATACCTATTCAGGGCGAAAATTAGGAATGGCCTCTACGGGCAATGCCTCCCGATCAGTGGGCGAAAATCCAACGGTGGGAACTACTAACTTATTTCTCTCTCCAGGCACTGCTTCACCGGAAGAGATTCTAAAATCCACGAAACGCGGACTCCTCGTGACCGAGCTGATCGGGTTTGGCGTGAATATGGTGACCGGTGATTATTCCCGTGGTGCGGTGGGGTTCTGGATAGAAAATGGGGAAATTGTCCATCCGGTGGAAGAAGTGACTATTGCCGGAAATTTAAAGAACATGTTCAATGACATTGAGATAATTGGGAATGACCTGGTATTTCGAGGCCGAACTGCCAGCCCGACGGTCAAGCTTCGCAAAATGATGGTTGCCGGGCATTGAATAAGATTTAGCAGAATCAATCTGAGTGATGGAATAGCATGATGGAGAATTCATATGCCACTTGAGCCAGAAGATGGGGCTAAAGCCCTTCAGTTGATCACCTCCCGATACAACCAACGGGAATGGCGAAGGAAAATCGAAAAAACCCTGAGTCTGCCGCCTTCAGGCTTCAACGATGACAACCAGCGAAAAATTTTCTTATATCTGAAGATTGGCCTCCAAGCCTATAAATCCCGTCGTGCCGATCCACCCTCATGGATTGTTGGGGGATTTGCCACGAAAGAGGTCATAGATCGGGCTCGGTTCATACCCACGGTCATTGATCCACAATTTAAAGAAAAAGATGTGGCTCTGCTAGGCGAAGATCCTGGTGAGGAGATCAACGATGTCTGGTGGGAAGATATGCTCGTCAATTGGTTTGAAGAACCAGAGGAAGAGGGCGAAGACGACATGGACGGCGAATCGTCTGAAGATTCCGAATCGGTTTCGAATGGCGAAGAGTCCTCAGATTCATCAGATACGGCAAAACCCCCAAAAGCCACCTCCTAACTAACCTGTCCCCTGTCGGTTGGCTCTCAGGTCTGGATGGCCTGATTTCGACAGTCATGGAATGGGGAAACATCACCTAGAAGCAACTCATCTACCCTTCTCGCCTCGCACGTTGTCAGTTCCTGCCAAACAGCAAGGTCTCGTCAATCATTTGCTCAATCGATTAAACACATGGGTCTGTCGGCTCATGTATAGAGTGAAGTCTTTCGAGGAATGGCCACTTCCCTCTGAGGGACCAGCTCTCATTGTCTGTGACCATACTTCGTTGGGGGATCCAATGGTGGTTTTAGCGACCGCTGGACGTCCGGTTCGATTTCTCATGGCGGAAGAGATTTATTCTCAACGCCATATCCGGTGGGCGTTTCAGGTGATTCGCTGTATCCCGGTTAAACGAGGTAAACGGGACATTCGTGCGATTCGTACAATGTTGGATGGCTTGGCCGCGCAGTAGGTCATCGGACTGTTTCCCGAAGGCGGACTGGATCGGCATCGTTTGGATGAAGGGCATCCAGGCATTGGCTATTTGGCGATCAAGTCAGGCGCGCCGGTCATTCCAGCATC
>QIDY01000263.1 GCA_003228495.1 Nitrospirota bacterium | reverse complement strand
AGGATGAGACGCGTATCATCGGGTCTTTCCTGCAGAATAAACGGACCACTGCCAATGGGATGGTCATGGAAAGGATGGATTGCGGCAATAAGGTTTGCCGGTAGAATGCCGATAACTACATAGCTAGGAAATAATGGGTCCGGGTGTGTCAAAAAGAAGTCGATGGTCGATGCTGAGGGTGTTTCGATTCGTGAGATATTTTGTAGAAGACCACGATGGGGTGAGGCAGTATCAGGATTTAGCAATGATGTATACGTCGCCTTCACATCCTCTGCAACGAGTTGAGTGCCATCGGGAAATATCGGGTGGGGTTCGATGAGGGTAAATCGATAATGTGTTGGGCTGAGAATTTTCCACGTCGCAATGGCCGGAATGGGAGTGGCATCTTCGGAAAAATCGACCAGCCGTGAATACAGGAGCCTATTTATTCTGGCTGAGGTGGCATCGGTCGCAAAGCGGGGGTCAAGATTCGTTGGATTACTGGCTAAGCCGAATCGAATGGTGTGATCGGGTGCCGATTCCGTGCAGCCCCAAGTGAATGAAATGACAAATAGGAAAATCCAGATAATCTTCACGATACCTCAGAAAATGGTGTGATGATCAAGATAGAAAAAAGAAACTAGTGAAGAGACAGCAAGCTGTTTCTGTAATTTTACAAGTATTTCCCACTTCATGAAAGAGAAAAACGACTGTTGAAGAAAATCTCAAACTATCCTATCAAAGAATGAATAAAGGAGAGCACGAATGAATGGTACCGTCACCATCCCGAACTATGGGAAGGCCACTGCTGAAAATACCGAGAAGAAAAACGACGCTCCTCAAGCCGGTAGGAATGTTCGTATGTTACCTGCACCAACCACCATAGCCGAAACCGGTTTGCCGGAAGAATTGCTTGTGCAATTGTTGGTAAGGACCTTATTCACGCAGGGAGAGCTTACCGAGCGGACCGCCGGAGAAATCATGAAGTTGCCCTATGGGGTGATGAAAGAATTATTCACCCTGATTCAGCGAGAAAAGTTCTGTGAGGTAAAGGGGCATGGAGAATCATTAGGTGTCTTGCTCCGATATGTGCTGACTGAGGCTGGACGTGAGCGAGCTAAGGCATTCATAGAAGTGTGCCGGTATGTGGGACCGGCACCTGTTACCTTACAGCAATATATCGCCATGATGAAAAGCCAACCTGTGAATAGTTTGACCATCGACCGGCGGACCGTCACAGCCGCGACGGAACATTTGGTGTTGACCCCTGGTACAGTTGATCAGCTTGGTGAAGCGGTGAATTCCGGATGGGCCATTTTTTTGTACGGGCCTCCGGGGAATGGAAAGACGGTTTTGGCTGAAGCCATTGGAAAAATGTTGGAAGCGGTTGGTGGTGGAGAAGTTTATATCCCTCATGCAATGGAAGTGGACGGTCAAATCATTCAAATTTTTGATCCGATCACCCATGTAAAAGTAGATGTCCCTCAAGAAGCCTCTCGTATCTTGATTGAAAGCAAAAAGGAATATGACACTCGCTGGGTACTCTGTAAAAGGCCGATTGAGTTTGCCGGCGGTGAGTTAACCATGGCGACGCTGGATTTGTCGTTTAATGCTTCAGCGAAATATTACAAAGCCCCACCCCATATCAAGGCCAACGGGGGAGTGTTTCTTATTGACGACTTTGGTCGGCAGTTGGTGCGTCCAAGAGATTTACTCAATCGGTGGATTGTGCCGTTGGAAAAACGTGTGGATTACCTTACATTGCATACAGGAAAAGTCTTTCAAATTCCCTTCGATACCATTGTACTGTTTGCCACGAATTTAGAGCCGGCTAAACTGGCGGATGAAGCCTTTCTCCGTCGGATTCGTAATAAAATTTACATTGGCGATCCGACACCAGAACGATTTAAACAGATCTTTGAAGAAGTCTGTAACAAAAAAGGGGTACCCTATGATTCTGAAGCTGTCGATTATCTCTTAGAGGGCGTGTATAAAAAATATCAACTCAATATGCGCAGTTGTGGGATCTTTTGGAACAGATCGTGAGTATTGCAAAATTTAACAGCGTTCCTCCTACGTTGTCTAAAACGTTTATTGATCGAGCATGCCACACTTATTTCTTTGTGGAAGCAGCCGAGTATGATCAAACCGCGAGCTAGGATCTTGCTTGTCAGGGCTTCTCTTCACCTTATAATTGCCGCATGATCCTGGTTATTTCCCACGCCTTTGAGCCATGATGAGTGAAGAGTATAGAATAAGGAATAGAAAGCAAAAAAATAAAGCATCCTCCGTTTACTTTTTCCTTTTCTTTCCTGTCTATGCTAGCCTTCTATATCCTAGATCATTAGCAGCCATATCCTTCATCGCAGGCTCATCACCTTTCCACTCCTTATAAAAGGAGGAGATTCCATTCCTCCTTTCCCCATTGCTAGGGTTCGCTTTACAGCTAAGGATCTTTAGCACTACACAAAAGGGTTGCATCGCGTCTACAATGAAGATGATTGTTATGCCATGGTTGCGATAAAACGATATTTCGAACATTACAAAAGAAAAAATGTGCAATCGACGGTCGGGATTCTGAGGTTCAATCTTGAGGAGAAATCTTTATGTCTGCAACCGTGTTGATCGTGGATGATGAAAAAGATCTTGTTGAGCTTGTTCGCTATCATCTCGAAAAAGATGGGCTCACGTGTCTAGAAGCTCGAGATGGGGAATCGGCATTGCAAGTTGCGAGAAACCGGTCTCCTGATCTCATGGTGTTGGATTTGATGTTGCCGGGTGTCGATGGGTTAGAAGTCTGCCGGAAACTCCGCAAAGATCCCAAGACTGCCTCAATTGCCATCATCATGTTGACCGCGAAATTGTCGGCTTGGAAATTGGAGCGGATGATTATATGGTGAAACCCTTTAGTCCTCGGGAACTTGTTGCTCGAGTCAAAGCGGTCTTGCGGCGTGGGCAAGGCCAAGAAACACCAAGGCTCAAGCGAGTCGGGATGTTAGAGGTGGATGAGGGGAAGCATCAAGTCTCCGTGGGAGGAACAGTTGTAGAGTTGACTGTTAAAGAGTTCGATCTGCTGTGTGCGCTCATGAATGCCAATGGACGTGTGCTCAATCGTGATGTTTGGGGGTATTCCAATGCGGTGGACATTGAATCCCGTACTGTGGATGTTCATATCCGGCGACTACGCGAAAAGTTAGGTGAGGAACACAAACGAGTGGTGACTGTGAAAGGTGTGGGATATCGTTTTGATGCTGAGATGGTGTAACTCTTGTCTTGATATGATCGTGAAAGCCAATTATGGGTAATCCTCCCTTAACTCTTGTGGGTTGGATGATAGCAGCTATAGCTGTTGTCGGAGGAGGCCTGATCTGGGAATGGCCGTTGTGGTCGATAGGGTTGATAGGTATGGGTCTGATCAGTGTGGCCTATGTAATGACTCGGAACGTCTGGAAACAGACTTGTGAAAATGAGGGAAGGATTCGCGCAGCCTTTCATCAATTGCAGCAAGTGACAGAAAAACAAGAGGGCCGTTCTTCTCTCCCTTCCGAACCTGAGGCTTTGGGCATTGAACTCCAGCACACAGTCACTCAAATCAAAATACGGATGGCCAACCTTGAAGAAGAGCGAGCGAAAATTGTGGCCATTGTTGAAAATTTAGTGGAAGGCGTCGTGGCGTTTGATCCTAAAGGACAGGTTCTGTTCAGCAATCCCAGCGCCTGTCGAATCCTTGGGTTTGACGAACAACAATTACAAGGACGATCGGTGTGGGAAGTGCTTCGGAATAAGGAGTTAGCCGAATTAGTCGAACGATGCCAAGAGCTGGCTTTGGATGAAACCCAACGTGTGGAAATTGAAATACATGTATCACCTCCAATGACGCTAGAAGTGTATGGATTACCGTTTCCACTTGCCAATCAGGATAAAGGCAGTGTGATTGTGTTGCATGATGTTACGCAATTGAGGCGGTTGGAACAAGTGCGGGCGGAGTTCATTGATAACGTGTCCCATGAATTGCGCACTCCCCTGACGGTCATTGTCGGATATCTGGAAACGTTGAGTGATGAACCATCTCTGGAAACGCCGAACAATCGAAAATTTGTCCATATCGCGCATCAACATGCCGAGCGGCTTAGTCGATTAGTTGACGATTTGCGAAGTCTCTCGGAAATTGAATCCGGCAAAGTGATTCTGCGCTGCGAAACGATTTCATTGCGAGAAGTTGTGGAAGAAGTCTGTGAGATGTTTCAGAGTCAATTGTCCAAAAAGTCTTTACAGATCTTCAGCGATGTGGAACAGATGCACAAAGCTTGGGTCGACCGTGATCGGATTATCCAGATTCTTGTTAATTTAGTCGATAATGCCATCAAATATTCTCCAAAGGGAGGTACGATCTTGTTTCAAGCGGTTCCTCAAGAAGAACAATGCATTGTCTTGCAAGTCAGGGACACGGGACAGGGCATCCCCTCTACGGACTTGCCAAGAATCACCGAACGGTTTTATCGCGTGGATCGTGCCCGATCGAGAGCAGAGGGTGGGACCGGACTTGGCTTATCCATCGTCAAGCATCTAGTGCACCTGTTGAGAGGCCAATTCCGGATTCAGAGTGACGTGGGCAAGGGTACAACGGTAGAATTGACGTTACCCATATCTTCACACGTGGCCACTGAAGAAGAAAAGCGGTGAAGAATACCGCATGCGGTCAGCCTTTTCTCTTTCTGCAATTTCCTGATCACTAACCGAATACCTTCGGAAACAGCCTTCGGTGGAATTTTTCACATTTCCCACCTACTTCAGTCGTTTTTCTCCCTGCATTAATTGGTCCAAACCACAATTCTTAAAACATTACAGAACTGTAACTTGAACCCAACAGGATAGCAACAGTTGCTTGCTAGGATATGATTGTCAGTGCAAATGGTGGGGTTCGTAGCTTTGATTCTCCAGTTAGGATGAACGATATTTAACACGTTCGTAATATAGCTGTTACCTTAGAGAAATTTCGATGAAGTATAATTGTCTCATTAATCTAAGGAGGAAATGTTCATGAAAACAGCGTCGAGAAATTGGGCCATGGGGATTTTATCTGTCATCGTTGGGCTGTTGTTGGGGTGGTATGGAGTTGGAGGGTTGGATCATTCAACAGCCTGGGCAAAAGAGTCTATGGATGATCCCAACTGGACAGGATATACCCGGGTCAGCGGAGTCTCGGGGAATTTAAATAGTATCGGGTCGGATACCTTAAATAATTTGATGACGCTTTGGGCCGAAGGGTTCCGAAAACAATATCCCAACGTCAAAATTCAAATCGAGGGTAAAGGGTCTAGTACGGCACCCCCTGCTTTAATTGAAGGCACGGCCCAATTGGGTCCCATGTCTCGAAAAATGAAGGGGAAGGAAATGGATGTGTTTGAGGCCAAATTCGGCTATAAGCCGACCCCGTTTCCGGTGGCCATCGACGCGTTGGCGTTGTATGTCAATAAGGATAATCCGATATCGGGTATGACTGTGCCCCAAGTGGATGCGGCATATTCCAAAACTCGTCGTCAGGGTCATAAAAAAGATATTAAGACATGGGGCCAGTTGGGATTGAAGGGCTCGTTTGCAAAGACTCCGGTGAGTTTATATGGACGAAACTCGGCCTCTGGCACATATGGTTTTTTCAAAAAGAAAGTGTTGCAAAATGGCGATTATAAAGATCAAGTCAAGGAACAACCGGGTTCGGCTTCTGTCGTTCAAGGTGTGACCAAAGATCGAGCTGGGATGGGGTATAGCGGCATTGGGTATCGGACATCAGGTGTAAGGGTGGTCCCCCTTGCAATGAAAGATGGAGAAGATTTTGTGGAACCCACGTTTGAGAATGCGTCGAAGGGGGCGTATCCCTTGGCGCGCCTTTTGTTCGTGTATGTGAACAAGGCTCCGAATAAGCCGCTGTCCCCCCTTGTCAAAGAGTTCTTGAACTTTGTGTACAGTCGAGAAGGCCAAAAAGTGGTTATCAAAGATGGGTATTTTCCGTTAAGTGCCAGACTTATTGCGAAACAACGTGGCAATTTTGAATAGATTTGTTGATGAAAGTTCTAGTCACCTCCTAGCCACCTTCTGTTCGAATGGCCCGGAGTAGGATTTTTTGTGATCTGCCAAACTGTGATTGTTAGGATCTGATGGACATTCGCCATTCTCTCCTCGCCTCGGGTTTAGAAGCTTCTCCAGCCCCTGCAGAATGGGCAAAAAGGACAAATCGAACAGCCCATCGACGTCTCCGGCATGCAGCGGATCGATCAGCCGGGGTGGTTGTTTGGATTGGGGGCATGGCGACTATTTTGAGCATAATGGGGATATTTCTGTATTTAGTGTGGGAAGTGGTTCCGCTGTTTCGGTCGGCAAGTGGTGACCTTGTTGCGACTGTGCAAGTTAATGAAGTAGAGGATTTTCTTTCGAACACCACGGTCATTGGTTCCGATGAATACCAAGAGGTGGCGTTTGTGCTTGCGGGGAACCATTTGCAATTTTTACGGATGCCTCAGGGTACTCCCGTTCCCGAAGTCGGGGGGACGCTCGAGATTCCAGGCACGGTGCAATCTTCGGTGTTGATCGGACAAAAAGGGAATCAGCTGAGTGTGGCCACTCAAGAAGGATTTGTCGTTCCCGTAGCCATACAATTCCGTCCTGTGTTTGAAGGAAATAGTAGAACCATTGTTCCGAATAGCCAGGTCAGGGAACCCATTCGTGTGATTCCGGATGGGGAGGAATTGGTACGCCATGCCCATACGCAACAAGATGAACGACAGGTTATTGCTGCATTAACACGTTCCGGTGGTTTGTGGCTGACTCTTGTGGAAGAACCGGGTGAATTTTCTTTCTCCGAGGAAGTGACAGTCACTCAGCGGCAGTTAGTGGTTCCCGAAAAGACGACAATCACGCATTTGGTGTTGGATAGTTTTGGCAAACGATTGGTGGCTGGAACCGACCAGGGCGACCTTCTTGAATGGTCATTGCGGGATGGCGTTGAAGCGAAAATCCGCCGAGTGGCCGTTGGGGAATCTGGAGACGCTGTCACGGCCTTAACCTATTTGCTTGGAGAGCGAACACTGGTTGTCGGGACACAAGCTGGCCAGGTCATGACCTGGGTTCCAATGAGTGAAGGGAGTGAATCTTCACAAATCCCATTCCGTAAAGTCGCGACGTTTCAAGCCCATAACGGAGTCGTCCAAGCAATCTCTCCGTCTCAGCGGGATAAAGGGTTCTTGACGGCAGATAGTCAAGGACAAGTTATTCTGCATCATGCCACGACGGGTCAAACGATGGTGGAATTTGATCGGATTTCGGTTGAGACCACGGCTCTTCGTTTCGCATCCAAAGCCAATGGTGCCGCGTGGTTAGGGACGGATGGACGCTTGCGGACATTTTCAATCGACAATCCCTATCCCGAGGTCACGTTTCGATCCTTGTTTTTCCCGATAATCTATGAAGGCTATAAGGACCCTGCACTCATGTGGCAGTCCTCAAGTGGGTCTGATGAGTTTGAACCTAAGCTTGGGTTAATCCCTTTGATTTTCGGAACCTTGAAGGGAACGATTTATGCCATGATTCTGGCTGTTCCGCTTGCAGTCATGGGGGCGGTCTATACCGCGATGTTTATGCATCCTCATCTCCGGGCTATTGTCAAACCCGGCATTGAGATTATGGCAGCCCTTCCGTCCGTCGTCTTGGGATTTTTGGCGGGCTTGTGGTTCGCGCCGTTATTAGAAGAAATTTTTCCTGCCGTCGTGGCGGGGATCATCATCTTACCTGTGGTGATCGGGTTCGTGTGTTTGCTATGGCAAGTCTTGCCCAGGTCCTTTGCCGGTTTAGATAAATATGGAGTGGATTTGCTGGTGATCATGGTTGCGGTGGTGGTGACGGTTGGGATGTGTCTCGGGTTGAATTCATCAATTGAATCGGTAATCTTTGGTGGGAATTATAAACAGTGGCTCACGGATCATCTTGGGCTGGTCTATGATCAACGCAATGCGATTGTGATTAGTTTTGCGATGGGATTCGCGGTCATCCCCATCATTTTCAGTATTGCGGAAGATTCTATTTCCAATGTGCCACGTCATTTAGTCGCCGGGTCTCTCGCGCTTGGAGCGACCCCATGGCAAACGCTCACTCGCCTCGTTCTGGTTTCGGCCAGCCCCGGAATTTTTTCTGCATTGATGATTGGCTTTGGCCGTGCAGTTGGTGAAACCATGATTGTTTTGATGGCCACCGGAAATACGCCCATTATGGATTGGAGTGTGTTTAATGGATTTCGAACGCTTTCTGCCAATATTGCGGTCGAAATGCCTGAAGCACCTCATGGGGGAACCCTGTATCGTGTCTTGTTTCTTTCCGGCCTGATTCTCTTTGCGTTTACATTTTGTATTAACACTGTGGCTGAGTTTATTCGTCAGCGGCTTCGTCAGAAGTATTCACAATTCTAAAAGTGAGAAGTGAAAAGGTAGAAGTGAGAAGCTAGGAGTGAACAGACAAAATTGAGTAAATTTTCCATAAAGAAATTTCACGATTCTGGCTCTTTGTTTATTTGGCTCTGTGGCGGGGCCCTTGGTCTGTCGTTATTAATGATCGGGGGGTTGCTCGTGTTAATCATCATCAATGGAATGGGGTATTTTTGGCCAAAAGATCTGATTCAATTCACGCTGAAGGACGGTCGTGTCGTACTTGGGGAGTGGGTCGCTACAGAAACGATTCCCGGATCCGAATCTTCTGCCCATCCAAAAGGGAAGGAACGGATTCAACTCAAGGTCGGTAATCGTGATCTCTACGGGTTGGATTTTCGATGGGTGGATCGGACCGACATAATGAAAGAACAGTATCCCTCAGATGTGTTGGCATTTGAGCGGTGGGAATGGGGAAATTTTTATGGCTGGATCAAAGAGATTCAAGAAGGAGAAACTCGACTGGCTGCCGGGAACCAAGAAGGGATGAAGGTGCTGTTTCCATTGTTGGAACGAACCAATGGCATTCAAGAACGGATTCATACGATCGAACACGATGAAATTGCCGAATTGAATCATCGTCTTGAACAGGCGCGATTACGGCTACGTTCGCTGGAACTGAGCGGCCAATCGAGATCAGGCGACCGTGCGACTATTCAAGCTCACATGCAAGAAGTGGAAGCGCTGTATGAAGTGCAAAATACTGCACGCATCGCCTTATATGATGAACTTGATCGTTTTCGGATGACGGTTGTCGACGCGGCCGGAGAAGAGCAAACGTTTCCCGTTGGAACGTTGGTCAAAGTCTGGTTGCCGAATAGTATGGGCGTTGGCGAAAAACTTCATATGTATGTCCAAAATTTCTGGCGGGTGTTGAGTGAAGAACCTCGGGAAGCCAATACGGAGGGGGGTATTTTCCCGGCTATTTTCGGGACTGTCTTGATGGTCGTGATCATGAGTATTGCGGTGGTGCCCTTTGGGGTGCTGGCTGCGGTGTATTTGAAAGAATATGCGAAGCAAGGCGTTGTGACCAGGATGATTCGTATTGCGGTCAATAATCTGGCGGGAGTCCCTTCAATTGTCTTTGGTGTTTTTGGATTAGGATTTTTCATCTATGCCGTCGGTGGAACGCTGGACCAATTGTTTTTTGCCGAGGCTCTGCCTAATCCGACTTTTGGAACGGGAGGCATTCTTTGGGCTTCTTTGACCCTTGCTCTGATGACTGTTCCCGTCGTTATCGTGGCGACGGAAGAAGGATTGTCTGCGGTGCCACGGGAATATCGTGAGGGATCGTTGGCCCTTGGGGCGACCAAGCTGGAATCGTTATGGCGTGTGGTGCTTCCCTGTGCGATGCCTGGAATCTTGACGGGTCTGATCTTAGCGGTCTCCCGAGCTACAGGCGAAGTGGCCCCGTTAATGCTGACAGGAGTGGTGAAGTTGGCGCCTTCGCTACCGGTGGATGGGTTCTTTCCGTTTGTCCACTTGGATCGGAAATTTATGCATTTGGGATTTCATATCTTTGATGTCGGGTTTCAATCTCCCAATGTGGAAGCGGCGAAACCCATGGTTTATGTGACGACCTTCATCTTAGTGCTTGTGGTCCTCATGTTGAATATGGCGGCTATTGCTCTTCGAACGCGAATGCGGAGGCGCTATGCTGGCTCATCGGTATAGTATTTACGTGAACACATGAATCAGGGACATACGGAACCTACTTCCGAGCCTGTAGCCGATAGTCAGCCGAAGTTTGTCATTCGGGACATGAATTTTTTCTACGGGACCGTTCAAGCCCTGACCAAGGTCAGTATGCCTATTCCTGCCAATCGGGTGACAGCCTTTATCGGGCCTTCGGGATGTGGAAAATCCACCCTTCTTCGGTGTTTGAATCGATTGAATGATTTAGTTGATGGGTCAAGAATCGAAGGGACGGTCCTTCTGGAGGGGAAAGATATTTATGATCCGGGAGTCGATGTGACCGATCTTCGGACTCGTGTCGGGATGGTGTTTCAAAAAGTCAATCCCTTTCCCAAATCCATCTGGCAAAATGTCGCGTACGGGCCGCAATTGCAGAATGTTCGAAAGCGAGCCACGCTGGATGAGGTCGTGGAGCAGAGCCTATGTAGAGCGGGTCTTTGGGAAGAAGTAAAAGATCGCTTGCATGGCAGTGCCCTGGGTCTCTCTGGTGGGCAACAACAGCGATTGTGCATTGCCAGAGCCTTAGCGGTTAACCCGGATGTGCTTCTGCTGGATGAACCCTGTTCTGCGCTCGATCCCATCTCGACCGGACGTATCGAAGAACTGCTCCATGTTCTCAAAGAACGATTGACCGTCGTGATTGTGACGCATAACATGCAGCAAGCGGCACGAGTCTCTGATCTGACAGGGTTCTTTTTGTTGGGTGAACTCATTGAATATGATGATACGAAAACAATCTTTACCAATCCGACTGATAGCCGTACAGAAGATTATATTACCGGTCGATTCGGCTGATCGTTTGGGTGTAGGAATCCACCATGCCTATTCAACGACGTTTTGATGAAGAATTAGCCGAACTCAAGCAAAAAATTTTACGAATGGGATCATTGGTAGAAAGTCAGATACGGCAAGCGCTAAAAGCGTTGGTTGATCGGGACGACGATCTCGCGGCACAAGTGATAGAAAACGATCGTCGGGTCAATACCATGGATGTGGCCGTCGATGAGGCCTGTCTAGAACTGTTGGCCTTACAGCAACCTGCGGCGCGAGATCTTCGCTTTATTACGACCGCCATGAAAATTTCTACCGAATTAGAGCGGATGAGCGACCTGGCGGAAAATATTTGTGAACGAGCTATTGAACTCAATGAAGAACCTCAATTAAAGCCCTATATCGATATCCCATTGATGGCAGAACATGCCACGAAAATGGTTGGTGAAGCGCTTGATGCCTTTGTACGCGGGGATTCGGTGTTGGCGCGAAAGGTGTTGGACGAAGATGATTATATTGATGAACTCAATGAGCAAATTTTTCGGGAATTACTTTCGTTCATGATGGAAAATCCCAAGACGATATCTCGTGCTATCCGCCTGTCGTTTATCTCCAAATACATTGAACGCATTGCCGATCATGCCACTAATGTGGCCGAATTGGTCGTCTATATGGTGGAAGGCAAAATCATCCGCCACATGATTTCTCCCTAAGTCTTCCAGCTTTCCCACTGTTCTGTTTTTTCGTATCATGAAATTCCCGTGCAGCAATATTAAGATACAGCATAAGATGGTTTCTCTCTAACGTATGGATAATCCTATGAAACCAACAGAATTGAAACAGACATCTTCAGGTCGCGGTGTGTTGTCCAGCATCACCCCGGAAACTTCTATGCACATGCTTTCGCAGCATGAGGTGGAGAAACTTTGTGATACCAGCCAGGGTGGTCTACATGAACTTTTCAGAAACAGCGCTTTGGCAGTCCTGACCTGTGGTAATGAAACGGACGACACCAAGGCACTTTTCTCGCGCTACGCAGATTTTGAAATTGGCTTAGAGCAACGTGATCGCGGTGTGAAACTTGAACTTATCAACGCTCCCGCCAGCGCTTTTGTCGATGGGAGAATCATTCAAGGTATCAAAGAGCATTTATTTTCCGTGTTACGCGACATCATCTATGTACACAACGAAATTCAGCACAATAATAAATTTGATCTACTGACATCCAATGGTATCACCAACGCTGTTTTTCATATTTTACGCAATGCAGAAATCATTCATTCTGTTGAAGATCCACATCTGGTGATTTGCTGGGGAGGCCATTCGATCGGCGATATCGAGTATCGTTATACCAAGGAAGTTGGATATCAGCTTGGCTTACGCTACATAGATATTTGTACGGGCTGTGGGCCAGGTGCCATGAAGGGGCCGATGAAAGGTGCGGCCATTGCTCACGCTAAACAACGTATTAAAAATGGTCGATATTTGGGTTTAACTGAACCGGGCATCATTGCTGCCGAAGCACCGAATCCTATTGTCAATGAACTGGTTATCATGCCGGACATAGAAAAACGTCTTGAAGCGTTTATTCGTGTCGGACATGGTTTTATCGTTTTTCCAGGCGGGGTGGGTACGTTGGAAGAGATTCTCTACCTGCTAGGCGTATTGCTTCATCCAGACAATGCCGACGTTCCCTTTCCCCTTATTTTTACCGGTCCTAAAGGTAGTGCAAGCTATTTTAAAATTATTGATTCCTTTATTAAAAAAACACTCGGCTCTAAGGCAGCGCAACGTTATCAAATCCTCATCGACAATCCACAACTTGCGGCTTATGAAATGAATACAGGTATACAACGTGTACGTGAATTCCGCAAACAAACCCATGATGCCTTCTACTTTAACTGGCATCTGAGCATTGACCATGAATTTCAGAAACCTTTTGAGCCGACTCATGCGTCTATGGCGCGATTGGATCTTCATGCCGATCAACCTATCCATATGTTGGCCGCCAATTTGCGTCGGGCATTTTCAGGTATCGTGGCCGGTCATGTGAAGACCCAAGCACTCAATGCCATTGAAATAGATGGACCATTTAACCTTCACGGGGATTCAACGATTATGAAATTGATGGATGAACTCCTGCAATCCTTTTTCAAACAAAACCGCATGAAAATTGATCAACACAACTTCAAGCCGTGCTATGAAATCATCGCCTAGTCGTCGTATGTACATGTTCAATAAGCATCAATATGTCCAATGATTCGTTGGTCTCAGTAGTGCTTTCATGGGTGGCTTGCATTGGGTTGGTTGATTCATGACCTCTTGTTGGTCGTGAGGTCAGTGAAGGACTCTGCGTAGGTTGGGGTGACGGAGGAACCGCAACATCTTTATGAGTTTATTTTTCTATGAGGGGATTGCTCCACTTGAGCTCTGGGAATCGTGAAAAGTCGGAATCCGTGGAGCAGAGCGTGAGTCCATGTTCAATCGCGAGAGCCGCCAGATGCGTATCCGGCACCAGGTTTGTGCCTGTCGTCCATGTTCTCAGGAGGGGGCCAAGGATCTCTCCATGACGCTCCGTTGGTTGTGGGACCCATACCGTCGAACAGGCCAGCCACTCCTCGACTTGTGTCCAGGCATCGGCCACGGATTTGGGATGTTCAAAAATACGGGGATTGGTGATCAACCGAATAAAGGCCAGTGTACTTGGCCAAGGCAAGCCAACGGAGGCGGTGCCATTAAGCTGGGCATCAAGCCAGGTGCGGGCGGGTTGATGTTGAGTGAAGGATTGAACATGGGCATAGACCAGGAGATTAGCATCGACCAAAATCATTGAAACGATTCGTTTTCCTTCACGGCAAGGACCTCTGCGACATCATCCAAATTGCCGACGAGACAACGCCCGAGAGAAACGCCTCGTGTCCGAAACCGTGTCTTAGGACGTTCCGGAGTGAGCATGTGTGGTAAGCCTTGTCGCATGGCTTCGTTGACGACATCTTTTAAATTCGCTTTTCGGGCTTTTCGAACACGGCGAAGTAGTGCCGCGACATCATCATCGAGCGTTAAGGTGGTTCGCATACATCAAATCATGCATTAGATGATGTCTTGATGTCAACATATAGCGCATTGAGATAGTGCTATTATTGGGGCCTGTTTGTCTTTCGTTCGTGAGTTGGGGTGACGGAAGAACCCCAACGCCCCGCCAGCATCGCGGGTATGTGACCGTCCTGTTGTCTTCTTGACCTCCTTCCCTTTTTGCGAAAAGGTAGAAGAGGATCATTCTTTGCAAAGTCGCCATCCCTTCTTTTTTTCATCTTGCCCATTCCCGTCTTGGTTTTCTACCAGACCTTCTCGCTGAAGCAACTTCAACATTTCCCCGCAGGTGTGATCTAATTCCACGCTCCCCATGCTATGTAACCCGGCCCGACGAGCCACTTCCTCTTGGAGAATTCCCTTTCCTCCCGATCCAGCGTCCGGATGACTACGAAGGACTTCTAATACATGGTCCTTTAATTGGTTAATGAGATCAGTACCCCGTTGGTGAAGATTCATAGCACCCCCTCTCACCAGCTTGTTGGCCATAGGAGCTAATAGAGAAAGCTCGACACATGTCTCTGTCACCTAAATTGAGCAATTTTTTATGGCGATCTATACCAATCCCTCGCGCGCCAGCGTTTTTGAAAAGTCTCGACAGACCAAACGGGTCTGCCTGCGTTTTTCAAAACCCCTGGCATTCCAAGGTCTTGGCACATCTCATCCATAAGAATCGCTCACCTTAGGTGCCAATTATTTAGATACCTGATTTCAGAAGATACGACATCACCTAGTGATACGTTATTGTCGATAAGAGCTTAATGGACCGGCAACTCGAAAACCATGCCAGCTACCAGCACTCAGCGCCGTAACCGAATACCATGGAGGTCCCCAAAGGGGGTACCCTTTGGACGGACAATGTAGTGTGTCCCGCTTTTCAGTTGGGTCTCATTTACCCACATGAGCTTTGAGAATTCCGGAATCTCTGATACCTGGCTCTTCTGGGGCCAACTCCAAGGCCATTTTGAAATGATTCGTGGCCTCACCATGGTTCCCCAGTTTATCCAACGCGAGCGCAAGGTTGTAATGGGCTTCAGGAAGATCTGGATTGGCCGCTAAAGCTTTAT
>QIDY01000328.1 GCA_003228495.1 Nitrospirota bacterium | reverse complement strand
TTAATACATCCCGACCTTGGCGAAGAATTTGTTGCACTTCCGCAAACATTGCCGCCGAACCAAGTTTTTTCCCTTTTTGATCTTCTTCCATTCGTTCGGGATCAGGAATTTTTTCTGGGTACGCAACAATTTTTGCGTGTTTTTTAGCTTGTTTGGTCAAATACTCGCTGAGTGCGACGCCGTCTCCTTTACCTGCCCCTGTTTTGGACTGGAACCATTTATCCAAGGAACTTCTTCGAAGATCAAGCATCACTTTTCCCAGTCTGAGATTTTCAATTCCGCTGGATGAAGGATGGATACCATACCCATCCGGAGCAAACTGTTTGCTCCCTTGGTGGTTCCGATTCGTGACATAGTACATTGTCAGTTTCATGAGTTTTCTCCTTCATAGAAAAAATAGGGTGGACCTTTTTTTTGCATTTTCCTTTAGTGACGCACCCTAACAATTTTTATAAATTCATGGAACCTGGGTAAATCTGAGTCACAATGACTGCGTCCAAATACTTACTGCGTTTGATTGAAGTTGTGGATGATTCAAGAACGGTTGGAAACGGGAGAGGATTGTTCTGATTCAGCATGAGTGGGAGATGATGATTCTTGAGGAGTTTTTGTTCTGGATAAACTCAGGGCGCGCTCTGAATCCAGGAGAATGCTGATCCAATGGGTGGATGGACTGCTTTCTAAGGCAATCTTCACTACCATGGTCATCGGCACGGACAACAACATACCCACTGGACCCCAGATCCATCCCCAGAAGACTAAAGAAAGAAAAACCACTAATGTGGAGAGTCCAAGTTTGCGCCCCATGAGCTTGGGTTCCAGGACGTTTCCGAACAACACATTTACGACACCAAAGCCGACTCCGACCAGCAATGCGCGTCCGATGCCGAATTGAATATACCCCAACAGCACGGGTGGGAAGGCGGCGATTATTGATCCTAAATTGGGAATAAAGTTTAAGAGAAACGCCAACAGTCCCCAAATGACGGGAAAGTCGATTCCCAGTATTGCCACCCAGGTGGCGACAATAATGCCTGTGCCCAAACTCACGATTGTCTTGATGGCCAAATAATTATTGACAGCGTCCGTGATTTTGTTGAATTGCGCGAATGTCCCTTTCGGGTCGCCCAAGGCAGCCCGGATTTTCTGTTGAAAACTCGAAGCCTCCAGCAAAATGAAAATGACGGTCAAGATAATTAAAAAGGAATTGGCCAGAATTCCCCCCAATCCCGAAAGCAGGCGACCGACCAGGCGCATGGAAGCACCGGGATCGATGGATTTCAGAAGCAGGTCTTTATTAAGTTGAAAACCCATGCCTTGTATCCATTGAAGGAGCGGGTCCATTTTTTGGGTCAGCCGTGTTTGATACCGAGGGATGGCATCGGAAAAATCTTCTAAGGATGTTCCAATGATGAGGATCAACCCGAATCCCAGGCTGAGGACTCCCAGAATCACGAAAAATACGGCGACTGGCGCTGGAATCCCTTTTTCTCTGAGCCAAAATACTGGTGAGGTACTGATAATGGCCAAAAAGCCGGCAATTAAGAGTGGAACTAAAATTGGCTCGGCGGTGCGCATTCCGGCCACGACAATAACAAAGGCTGCTGCCGTCAATAAAAATTGACTGTTTGAGGTTTGAGAGGATGGGGATGTTGGCAACATGCGTGGGATAGGCCTGACAATATTCAGAGAGAAAAGGTGCCTAAGAAAGAACGTAGTATGAGAGCCTACTCTTCTATGATACTCGCTTCATGCGCTTTTGTCTTGGAACAGAAACGGATGGGAATGTTTAGAAGAGAATGCGGCAACCGAGAACAGTAGCAGGGGCTTTACAAAAAGCGATGGCGTTATCAGGAGCTCGGCTTTTAGAACTATTCCTGAATAGCGTTCAGACGTTGTTGTAAATATCCGTTCCTGATAGCCCCATACAAATCAAGTGTCCCTTCCTCCACCCCTTGAAATTTTTCAAGAAATAATGACCGGACATTGACCGCTTCTCCGCCTGTAAGCCCCAATTGAATGTTTGTTATGGTTGATCGATCCTGAACCAACTGGGGGATGCTATCAGTTTTCACAATGGGGAGAATAAACCAATTAAAGGGGTTCAGAAAGATATCTCCGATAAACCCCACTCCATCTCTTAAGGTGAAAGGTCCATAGAAGGGAACCATGAGAAAGGGGCCCGGCGAGACGCCATAGGTCCCTAAGGTTTGACCGAGGTCTTCGAGAGGTGTGTCCAAGTCAAACATAATTTTTGCCGGATCAAACAAACCTCCGACTCCAAGCGTGCTATTGATGAGAAACCGACCCATTTCAATGCCGGCACCCTCAAGCTTGGCTTGCAAAAGATTGTTCAGAAATCTTGGGAAAAATCGAATATTTTGAAAAACGTTGGAAAAACTTTGTTGGACATCGGGAGGAATAAAAAAATTGTACACTTTCGCTACCGGCTTAACTCCATATTTATCCAGCCGGTAATTAAATTCAAAGACAGCCGAATTAACAGATTCTAACGGGTCGTATTCTTCAAGTTGGGCATCATCGAATTCATCAAAGGGATCAAAGAGTTCATCGTCAAACTCCATGTCCTCGTCTAGTGAAACGTCGGCAGACTCCACGAGGGAGCTTTCTGTTCCCTTCTCCAGATTTTCCAATGTATTGGTGGATTGATCCTTCCCCGCACATCCAACCAATCCCAGGGTAAGGCCCAAAATCAACAGGACCCGTCGCGACAGGCTTGGGTAACGGTCAATAGATGGTTCGGCCTGATGCATGGGGAAGAACCTGTTCATGGTCGTGGGTAAGAAAACACGTGGGGTCACATGTTCAGGCACATATCAACGCGAAAGAACTTCGTAAAAAACGGAACGAACTGTATCAAAACCCTGCACTTAATCCAAGTAAATCTTTATTGCTAAAATGACGTTTTCACGCGTTGGGTTGAAGACCGATTTGAGACTTCTAAATGGTTGTTGGTAACGCATGGTCGGTTTCGCTAACAGATCGTTACAAAAAAAAAGGAAACGAAGTCGCATTTTGATAGAGGTACAACCTCTTTAGTGATGATTGTTTAACCCCTGCCGTTTATAGATTCGACGATTTACTTTTGCCTGATAGCACGTTTTCGGTTGCCTCGATCATGATTACGCAACAGGTTGTCTTAACAACAAACAATAGCTTGTATTTGAGAAAAATTTTCCATTGGCATTTCCCTTGCTCCTATCCATCGAACGTAAGCATGGAGGTTCAGAGATAGCAGTCCCGCGTTGCCATACAAGGCAGACAAGGGACTTTAAGACTATGAACAGAAGGGAGACAAGAATGCCCCCATCAGTTTCCGCACAAAAATCTTCGTGGAATGGAACGATCAAAAGAGGAAAAACCCCATCTGGGCAGGCCATGCTGTTGCCCAAAAGCAAACAGGCGGGAGAAGGTGCTGCAGGAATACCAGATAGGCAACTTCCCCTCTATTTGAAGGAAATTGGGCAAGTCATGCTGTTGGACCGTGATGGCGAAGTGAAACTGTGTAAAAAGATTGAGGAAGCCAATGACAATATGTTGGAAGTTTTGTTTATCTTGCCAATAACGATGGAATTTTTGAAAGAACAACGGATGCGTCTCAGTCAGGGAGAGATCTTGGTCAAACATCTGGTTCAAAAGGACAAGGAAGTGGTGTTGGATGGAGAAGGCGAAGCTGAACAGGTCGAACTTCAGAATCCACAAGAAGATGAAGAATTTCGGCAACGGGTCATTCAACAGCTTGATCACCTTTGTCAGTGTATTCAATCTTTGATGAATTTGGACTATACAGATGCCAACAAAAAAGACTTACGTTCTCATCAGACGAGAAATTCTGCAGGCAAAAAACGGTTTTTAAAGAGTTTAGAGACGATCAATTGGCATCCCAGGTTTATCCCTCAATTAGAAAGCCGTATCCGGTCTGTTGATGGGCAACTGAGAGAAGTCTTGGAACGATTAGGTGTATCTCAGGAAAATGTTCGTCAAATAGGGCATCAGCAAAAAGACCTCAACAGCCAATCATTAGCAACGATGATTCATAACACTGCGCAAAAGGAGTTGGCTGATCCTCGTGATCATCAAGAGGCCATAGAACATTTGAGGTATTTGGAAGAGCATGTGCTACATATGCCTTTTGCGTCTTTCCTTATAAGAGTCCGACAATTAGAACAAGCGAAGGTTCACGTCCATTTCGCGAAGCAGGCGATGTTGGAGGCCAATTTACGATTAGTGGTCAGCGTGGCAAAACGCTATGTTAACCGAGGACTTGATTTGTTGGATCTCATCCAGGAAGGCAATATCGGTCTGATGCGCGCCGTGGACCGCTTCGAATATCAGCGAGGATTTAAATTCAGCACCTATGCCACCTGGTGGATTCGGCAGGCCCTCACTCGGGCCTTGGCGGATCAATCTCGAACCGTTCGCGTGCCGGTTCATGTGTGTGATGCCATGACGCGAGTCCGACGCTCGTGGGATCGGCTCGCCGTCCAGTTAGGCCGAGAACCCAAGCTGGAAGAGTTGAGCAAAATCTTGGATTTGCCTGAGGACAAACTCTCCACGCTCTTGGATGTCACGAAGGGCACGCTGTCTCTTGAAACACCGGTGGGGGACGAAGATAGTGCGCATTTGTCCGATGTGTTAGAAGACTCTTCTGCGATATCTCCCTTCTATTCTGCGGAGCGAATGGACTTGCAGGAAAAAGTCACATTGTTATTACAAACGCTCACGCCCCGGGAAGCTCATATCATTCGACGGCGTTTTGGAATTGGAGAACTTGAAGATGCCACTTTAGAAGAAATTGGCCATGAATTCTCAGTCACGCGTGAGCGGATTCGACAAATTGAGGAACGGGCTTTAACAAAGTTACGGGAACCCCAACGTAATCAAACGTTGCGCACGTATTTTGAACTTTCAGGTTCAGCTTAAAAATGGGGAGTGAAAACTGTTATGAAAAGAGGGAGTCGTTTGAAGATGGAGGTTCTTGATCGGGCATCTTCCCTTCTAGTCCCTGACTCTTGTGAAAATTGGCAGAGGATGCCTGGGCATTCAAAAACGTGGCTCCGTTCAGATTAGCCTGGTAAAAATTGGCCTCACTTAACTCAGCTTCTCGAAAATCGGTCCATGAGCAATCAGCCGACGAAAAATCTGTCTCATGTGCCTGGGCGCGGACGAAAGTGGCCCCACGCAAGGTCGTGTGGTGGAAAAGTGCGCCTGTGAGTTCAGCTTGTTGAAAATCAGCCCAAATAAGATCGGCTTGTGAGAAATTCGCCCAAGCCAGATGGCTTCGGTGAAATCGTGCACTTCGCAAGTTGGCGCCATGAAAATTTGCGCCGCGCAGATCCGCACCTTCGAAATCCGCTCCAGGCAAATAAGCTTCTTGGAAATTGGCATTGCGCAGGTCCTGATGGCGGAAATCAGCATCCCGCCGGTCTACTTGAAAAAAATCTTGAGGCGCTGGCGGGGCCGATTTGCCGATCTGGTTGCCCTCAGGTAGCGGGGGAGTCGTGTCCCTAGCAGGTTGTGTCCGTTTCCAAGCCCGGTGCGTATTGAGTAAAAACTCCCGATCTTCCTGCAAGTCATCGGTGTCAGAAACTGGCTGGGATGAAATATTCTCACCCTTTGACATCAATCAACTCCGAGACAAGAATGCCCAATCTTGGCATGATAGGCTCATGAGAGATGGGTCGTGGCTACCTTCATGAAACCATAGCGAAAATGCCTAAATGGGTCCAGTTAAAAAATCACATACCCAATCCTAATGAATAAAGGTGAAGTTTCCGGAGCAGGGTTATATGCTATAAACAGCCAATATAATGATGCTGACGAAAGAAGGGTAACTCGTTAACGCTCACTTCTGTGTACGTTCTTAACGCGGTGTGATGTGAAATGGAATTGATGGCCGTTGTTTCAGGGTTCGTTGTCCTTGTGTTGGCTTATGGCCTATGGATTTGGCGAAAAGATGGGAAATCGTTTCAGCCTTTCCGTGATAGGGTTCGCTACCGTATTCGATCAGCTTTGGGAGTCGTCAGTCGAGACGAAATACAAGTGATGCAAGAACGTTTGCAGCACAAGGAGCAGCAGTTGGAAAACCGATTGACCAGAGTGGAAGGAGCCACAAAATTTTCCAATCAACTGCAATATTTTTCGAAAGAGATTGATCGCCGGTTGATCCAATTGGAAAGGCCTGAAAATCTAACGGAATCTTCAGCATCTCCCCTCATTCACCATCCACGATCCATTGTCCGTTTCGGACTTCGTTTAACACTCAGCGATATAGTATGGACAAACCTGGGAATCAAAGGAGTGGAGGAAATGGATGACCAACTCCTCGATACCCTTGTCCAAGGCCCCTTTTGTCCGGTCTGTTTGAAACGGTTGGTCGGACGGGATCAGGCGAAACATTCGGCTGAGGTTCCCGCACATTGTCGACATTGTGGGATCGCTTGGGATTGTCATGGAAGGATTACCTTACCTATGTCATTAGTCGAATTGAAGCGACAGGTCTATGACGTGCTGGATCAAGAGTACCGAGCCTGTGGAACCATTCAGCCATACGAATAGTGACCGGCCTGTTTTTCTTGCCCTCGATCCTGGGAAAGGCGAAGAAATTTCAACGTGTTTTATCAATATGATGATTCAGCAGATCTTGTTTGAATATAGTGAGGATGCTATAACCGATTACTATGCCTGTCTGCCCCTCCTGCTCACAAGACAATCCCAACGACGCAAATTTTTGTTCCCAATGCGGGCAGGTTCTTGTCAAAAACTCTTCCGAACCGGAAGCCGAACCGGCACCATCTGAAACGACGCCCACGGCGCTCCAATTGTGGGAAACGTTTATCGGCCCCAGCAAATCGCTTCAATTTTCTTTGAAAACGTGGTGGACGTGGCGTCCGGCATTTTTGTATTACAAGGACAAATTTTCCAACCTTGAGACTCCGGCTGGACCCCGTTTTTCCCTAAGTTGGAATTGGCCGGCGGCTTTCTTTGATTCTTTCCTGTGGTTTCTCTACCGGAAAATGTATATGTTTGCTTTGTTGTATGCGGTGGCTCCGACTCTAGCGGTTTTTATCACCGGGGATCCGACCGTGGTGGTTGTCTCAAAAATATTAGCTGGAGCGAGCGCGAACTACCTTTATTATTGGCATGTCAAAGACAAACTTCAGCGAATCATGTCGATTCCCAATATGGACGCGACCGCACGCGCGCAACTGGTTCGCGAGGAAGGTGGAGTGCAGCCCTATGTGCTATGGTTGGGAGCAGCGCTGCAAGTGGCTATGTTTGTGATTGGCCTGTGGCTGGCGGTTGTTTCTCCGGGTCCTCCCGAGGGAGATCTCTTGGAGGGCTCGGAAGAACGGCCCACCCCTAAATTTTTTTAACGGCCAACTAGCTTGGGGATGAAGTAGGCTGAGGGGCCGTGGTAGTTTGCCAATGGAACCAGGCTTGGAACCATTCGTAGTCAGATTGATATGCCGTGTGTTTGGCGTCCCCTTGTTCTCCTTTTTCCGTCAAAAGGGTATAGGTTCGAGGCCAATTTTTCGTCCACCACGATTTGAGCTCTTCCGGAGTCGAGAGTTGTTCATCCGCCTGAAAAATATTCCCGGCGGCGACCAGTTCGCCCAACAATTTCCAAGTGCGGTCTTTTCCTAATCCTAGACTTCGAAAATGTTCTCGCAATAAAAACACCACCCATAATTCGGCGCTATGTTTTTTATTATGTTTAAAGGGTTGGGTTTGGCGAAGCGGGATCGGGTCAAAGTTCTTGATAATGGACGTATAATCGGGGCCGCCATAGCTGCCCACAACCTCGGCAATGCCTTCGACCATGTTCGCCAGTTCCACCTCGACTTGTGGTTCACCTGAGGATTGGGAGGAAGGCGAGGTATCGAGCGGATTCGGTGTGGTAAGCATATCAATCACGGGTTTGAGTTCCCGGAGGCGAACCACCGCCGCTTTTAAAATGCGTTCCGATTCCAACCAATAGTCGGAATCGTGTTTCGCCGTCCGTTCTTTCCCTTCGGGTGGAAGGACTGGAGGGATCCAATGTCGAATCAGAGTAAAGAGGATATAATCCAAATCGCCGCCCTCCTGCGCGGCGCGCTCCAGGGCTTGGTTGGGACCTAGGCCATGCTGAAAAAATCGTTCGGTACGGTCGGCCACCCCCTGGCGTTCGGCCAAAGCGGTCCACCATTGAGCGAATTGTTGCCATTTGGTTGCATCGGAAGGCATCTGGTGTCAGGATGAGCCGGAAAGTCCTGGTCATGGTACGATTCGTTGAATAGCAAAGCAAGTGTGCATGAAGTAGAGAACTGAAATCCCCTATTATAGGTGGAGGATATCCAGCAGGTGTAAGTGTAAGGAGGAGAGGCGATGCCGCAATTAGTGTTGATACGTCACGGCGAATCTCAGTGGAATCTGGAAAATCGATTTACTGGATGGGTGGATGTCCCTTTGTCTCCCAAGGGTGAAGAGGAGGCCTGTGCCGCCGGGGAAAAACTTCGTACGTTTAAGTTTGATTGTGCGTTTACTTCCGTGCTCATGCGGGCACAGAATACGTTACAGATCGTGTTGAAAACCATTGGGCAGACCGCAATTCCCATTAAGGAGGATAAAGCGTTAAACGAACGCATGTATGGCGAGCTCCAAGGCTTGAATAAAGCCGAAACCGCCAAAAAATTTGGAGACGAACAAGTCAAGATTTGGCGGCGTAGTTTTGATGTGCCACCCCCCGGTGGGGAAAGTCTCAAAGACACCGCTGAGCGGGTGCTTCCCTATTACGAGAGCCAGATTCGTCCGGAGCTCTTGGCCAAGAAGACCGTGTTAGTCGTGGCACATGGTAACAGCTTACGGGCGCTGGTCATGCATTTAGAGGATTTATCTCGAGAAGCGGTTCTGGAATTGAATATTCCGACTGGTGCGCCGCTATTGTATGATCTGGATGACTTCGGGGCGGCCACGGCACATCGATATTTATAAAGCTGGGGTCTGTGATGGGCATCATCGTCCTGTTTTTTATCGCCGGCCTGTGGATGGCCGATGGCCTTGTGCTGATTGTGGCTCCCGAACGCATGATCGCGACGTTGCGCCAATCAATCATAGTCGCGCCAGGATTTTTGAAATGGGGCGGCTTGGCGGGGTTATTAGGCCTGGTTCTGTTAGTCGTCACACAAGGCATTGCCTATCAGCCGCTTTGGATCATTGTAGGTTTGAGTATGGTGGCAAAGGGCATTTTCTTGTATGCCGGCTCTGATGTATGGCGATTACGCATTGTGAAATGGTGTTTAGAGCGCGAGCCGGTAGATTATCGGATCTGGGGCGTGGGATTATGTACGCTATCGGTTCTCTTGTTGGATGCCATGAATTGGGGCAGGGAATAGCAACCAAGGGAAAGGTGAAATATGAAAAGTGAGAAACTTGGGAATTGTCTTAAGTTATGCAGGGTAAAGCGTCAGGAAGAAGTTTTTCATATGCCTCACACTTGATGTGGAACAGATATTTCGTTCCCCTTCTCACTTTTTACGGATTTCAACATGACCGTTTCTGATCGAGTAAACTTTGACGAAGTGTGGCAGCTGCATCAAGCCGCCGATTGGCCGGGCAATCTTGGGAGAGACGAAGGCCAATTGATGACCTTAGATACCGTCATTGCAGGATGCCTAACGTATTTCTTTGAAGAACAAGAGTTAGATGCCCGACGTGTCGAAATTTTGCGCGATTGTCTCGCCGAACTCGACGAGGTCGCACAGGATTTATCAGAAACCGGCACCGAATATTTCCACCGCCTTCAATTTCTTGGAACTACCCTCCTTCAAGACTATTCCTAAAAAACATACTATGGGAGTCATCATATCTGCTGAACCTATCATAGGGAAACGGAGCATTGAAAAACAGGGCCTAGGGAGTATGAGTCTTATTGCACTCTGCTCAGGTAACCATATCATGAGGGTTTACTATCCTACGTGTGGGATTTTTTGAGAAGGGGTAAGGGCTCGCGACACCATACCTTCCCGGAATTCGCGTCCAGATTTATGTCAGATCGGCCCAAGCTGGCCTGAAGATGGGATGGGAAAATAGGAAGGTCTTGTGTCGCGAGCCCTAAGGGGAAAGTCCGCAGTCTTTTTCATCACAAACCAGGAGGTTTCAAATGGGAAGCAGTACAAGTCGGTATGAAGTCTTTAAAGGGAAAAATGGCAAATTTTATTTTCGTCTCAAAGTGCAAAGTGGGGAGATCATTCTGTCGAGTCAAGCGTACGAGTTGCGATCCTCAGCTCGTAGGGCTACCGGGTCGGTACGGAATCATGCCGCTGATTCGGCCTGTTATGAAGCCAAGACCACGAAAAATGGCAAATCGTATTTTGTTTTGAAAGCACGCAACAATAAAATCATTGGTACTAGCCAACGCTATGCCTCACCTCAAGGCATGAAGAAAGGCATTGAAGCGGTGAAAAGGGCTGCATCTCGTGCCAGAATAGAATAAAGGGGGAAAGTTGGAAGGCATGAAAGTATCTGCCCCCTTTGAGGAGAATAATGAGCCGTCCACCATATTCAAGGTGGGCGGCTTAAAAAGAGGATAAGTACAGTGCGAGAAAAATTTGACGAAGTGTGGCAGGTACATCAAGCTGCCGATTGGCCTGATGAATTTGGAAGTGACAAAGGCCGACTGATGACGTTCGTAGGATGAGCGAGGTGTGGAAATCTTGCGCGTTTGTCTCCCTGACCTTGACTGGGTGACGCAGACTTTATCGGAAACCGCCAGCGCTTATGCCCGCTGCTTTCAATTTCTCGGAACGACCCTTCAGCAAGATTATTCATTAGTCTCCTGTCGTCTTTCGGCTGACTAATCCTCTATTTGGTTTACCTGAGTTTTCCTCGGCATAAGATAATGTCCCCCTAACATTAGAATTAGGGGCCTGTTGAATATTCCCCTCCCATGGCACGTCAATGCGCGAGGGACAATCGATGTCAGCAGCTAGGGGAATGGTCAAAAAAGTCCGTCCAGCAAGGCCGCAGCCTTTTTGACGCGCGGAGCGTACGCTCAGTACGTGAGCACGGCAAAAAGGCGAGAACGCCGCTGGCGGCTTTTTTCAACATTCCCGTTAGGGGTTGGTAGTATTTTCCAATCCGTAAATGATACTGAAAGACGAGAGCTAGTCGATACGTAGCCCGAGCCTGATTCATCAGGCCGTCCGATGTTTCTGTTTAAAGATGCGTTGATAGAGTGTACGTTTGGCCGCATTCAGGCGTGTGGCCGCCTCATTATCGCTGATTGCGGTGGCGATGTCATTGAGCTGTTGAAGCGTCCTTCCTGGCTTGAGGTATTGCTCGGGCTTGGGCAGTGATTTGAACTTGTCATAGGGGGTCATCATGGTTTCGTAGGGGTAACGCTTCCGTAGCTTGCCTTTGGTGTCCATGCTCACCACCGGGAAAAAGCAAGGCCGGTGAAAGTTGATGTAGGGATTCAGATGGGTGCGGTGGAAGGCGTTGAGCTGCGGCGCCCACTGTTGGGGGATATGGACGTAGCCCAGCTGTTTCCGCACGATCGCCCCGTTTTTACTTTCCACTAAGGCAGTGTCGTTGCTGTGACGGGCTCGGGATTTGGTCAGTTCGATGAGCAGTTTGTTCAGCAATTTGACCACATGCTTGTTGATGTACTCAGAGCCGTTGTCCGCATGGAACGCCAGAATGAGAAACGGGAATTGCTCGAGGAGGTCTTCCAACATTGGGATCAGGTACCGTTCGCTGATTTTCTCCACCGAACAGACGATTTCGAACTGCGTCACCTCATCGACGGCGTTCCTATGGTAGACCCCCTTCACACCATCGACATCGCCCTGGTGGACCGTGTCCACACGTAGAAACCCCGGCTGGCCATTGGGCTGGGGTTGCCGGCGTTCGCCGAGGTTGGAGATCGTGTGGCGGGTCTTGTCGAAGTGCTGGCGAATGCCTTGGTAGGTGGCGCTCCGCCGTAGGAGATACAGGTAGGCCACGGAAATGCCGGCCAGCCGGGCATACTCCGCCTGCCCGAAGCACGTCCAGGCACGCTCACACAGCTTCTTGGTGGCTGGCCCCGAGAGAGTCCCGTGCCACTCATCCGTCTTCGCCAGCCACCGGATATCCTCCTGGGTATAGGTGCGGCGAAACCCCTGGACGGTACGCTGACGCCGGTGGAGCCGGCCGGTCTGGAGATAT
>QIDY01000377.1 GCA_003228495.1 Nitrospirota bacterium | reverse complement strand
CAGAATTTGGCCAGGAATGTCCTCCCGCATCACATCTTTGACTTTTCCAAAATGACACGAGGCACAGTAGTGTGCCCCTTTATAGATGTCATTCTGCTTTGAGGGATGGACAAGATTCTCTTTAGGGTCCGCATAAGGACCAAAAATGGTGGAACCCGCAGAAATTTTAAAAGTCGGATGTCCATTAGGATTTTCCTGCGTCCCGGATATTAGATGGCAAGCACTACAACTAATCCCTTCCACTTTGACATGTTTTTTTCCCTTCATGACTTGTGCAATAATTCGATCGGTATGTTGAGGGAAAACGGTGACCGACGGAACATGACAGGAAAGGCAGCGGTTACGTTGGCCAGCATCGGGCTTAGTTTGAAGCCACAGACCAAGGACCGTTTGAAAGACTGGAGAAGTCAGCGCCGTTCCATGCAAGAGGGCGCCATCCACACGACCGAAGGTTTTAAGATCCATGGTCTGCTCACGCATTCCCTTCCATTCTTCATAATGCCGGTCGTGGCATTGCTTGCACTGGTCGGATGGAATAAAGATCTTTTCAATCTCTTCCATCCAGGTTGGGCCAGATTCGGTAGAAGCCGGCTGTTCTTGGGCTACCACGATTCCGGAAAGGCAAAGGGTAACCAAGAGACCCCCAAGCAGAGCTAGTGGAATGTTCCACCCCCATATCTTCCGACCATTAAATCCGCTTATCATGTTTGACAACTAGTCTTGTAAAATACGCACAAAATGGAAATTCAATCCCCCGGTTACCCCTACCCCAGTCATCGGTTCATACGTTGCAACCGTAAAATTCTGCGTTTGTAGGGTCTTTTCCAGCGCATTCCCCAAATCCAACAAGGTACGAATTTCAAAAATACTTCTTTAATAACCGCTTTGACTTTTATGCCGGATAAGTCGGCTGGCGTTCCCCCAATGACCTCGAAAACCACCACGCCTTCAGCTTTTGTCAGCCCAAGAAATTCTTGGATTTCCTCATCAACTTCCCCGACATCGATTCCAAACTGCTCGGCAAGCGCTAAGGCCTTCTCTTCAGTCATTTGCCCGTTCACCGATTGAGCCACCACGGCGAAAGGAGTCACACCCATACACAAGAAACAGAGAAGCACCAAAATCCGCATTCCCCCTGTACAAAGCCGTTGTCCCATTCGTAGCCTGAAAGAATGTGGGCTCCTCATCATTCAGAACCCCCGGATACGGGTTTCACAGGATCAATTTGTAGTTGCATCCAAGACGCCACAGCTTTTTGTCCATTGCGTTCTTGGCTTTCCCCGTTCCAAACCGCAAAGGCCACTGCTTGCAGACGACCAGGGATGAGCATGGCTTCATTGTCAAGATCGTCTCCATCCACGGTGAGGGGTCGTTTCATCACCACCCGCCATAGCCCTCTTTTCCATTCCGCTTGGCCCTTAATCCTCCCCTGACGTTGCTTACTGGTCAACGTACTAAATCCGCCTCCAATCAGATCCTCTACCGAAGAAGGACGGCGCGGAATCACTTCAAACCGACGTGGGCCCTTTTTTCTTCGTTTCGACTCTTTTGCTCGAGCGGCCCGGCGATCCACATCGCTTTGCCAATCCGCTTTCCAATGCCAAATATTCACATAATGGTCTAACTGTCCCATGCAAAAGAAAGCGGGAGCATTACCTACGGGAAGAGCTACGGCTGCACCATCTCTGAAAACCCCAGGGGTTAATGATTCATTTTTTGTGGCATCTTGCCATTCCATTAAAAAGGCAACCTCTTTCCCATTGTGAATCGACCGAATGGATAACACACGCACACTGGGATTTGGCCAGACTGGCCGCGTAATAATTTGCCCGCTTAACGGGAGGGGAAGGGGAGTGACGGTTTCCCAAGCCGGATCAGAAGGATGTGAGGGCACCTTTCCTTCTTGGAAATGGGCGCGAACCACCATGCTTTGTGAACTAACCAACGGGACTTGATACCAGGTCAACCCCAAGAGCAACGCCAGACCCATCGTCCCCCACAACCACAGGGTCTTCAGCCCAATTGTGCTGATCTGCCTGAATTCCTTACTCAAACTGAACGGCCCTCACCCTATCTTTATTGAACACTATCTGATCCTGAAACAAGATTATTCAAAATTCTAATGACCAATTAAAACACAACACATCCACCAATGTGCAAACCGTCATTTATTCCATCTTACCATTTTCACGTAGAAGGGCGTTTACCCCAGATGAGTATGCGCCGAAAAAGCGGTGAGAACATTGCAGTGGCTTAGGAAAAAGGATTTCACGGAAACGAAAGGCGAGTCAGTTCTCGTTACACCAGCCAAAAGAAGTTTGACTATTTGGTCATGACATTCAAGGGGGTTGGACTATCCCAATTTCACTCGCCGAATTTTATTTTCATTTCGCTCACAAATGTATAAATGCCCTTGGGAGTCCAAGGCCAGCCCGGAGGGAGTGTTCACGATCGCCTCGGTGGCCATCAGACCATCCCCATGCTTCAACATGCCTGCGTCTTCTTTGGCGACAAAGCGAGCGGCCCCACAGCCACCCATATTCTTATCGTCATAGCCACTGTCTCCATTGCCGACTACTGTCGTAATGATACCCGTTTGGGCATCAACCTTTCGCACCCGATGATTCATCGAATCGGAAATGTACACATTCCCTTCTGAGTCCACAACAGCACTTTCTGGAACATTCAGCATGGATTGTACGGCTAATTTGCCATCCCCATCAAAACCATACCGGCACACGCCGGCAATAGTTGAAACCACACCAGTCTTCATATCGATTTTCCGAATGCGATTGGTGCCCTTATCCGTAATGTATAGATCGCCATGGCTGTCTATATCAATGCCCACCACATCATAAAACTTGCATTCCATGGCCGGCTGTCCATCATCCAAGTATAGATCTAAATCCAATCCATCGGAACATTTCGGGCGCAACAATCCTTCGTCGTTACTAAAATCAATCCCAATCGCATCACCAGACAATACGATTAAGTTTTGCGCAGTCAGCGGACTGATTCGCTCATCATCTTCCTCAGTCCAACATCCACCAATCGTGGTCACTAAGCCTGTCTCGATATCATATTTTCGAATACGGTGGGCTTGCGTATCGGCAATGTAAAGACAATCTTGGCTGTCAAAAACAATGGCCGCCGGATAGGTAAGATTCACCTCTAACCCAGGTCCATCACCATTAAATCCCCATTGTCCAGTGCCAACAACAGTCGTAATAATTCCAGTTTCCCCATCGATTTTTCGAATCCGATTACTACCGGAATCACAGACATAGAGATTATTTTTTGAATCACAGGCCACATCCAAGGGAAGATACAACCCTGCTTCCCCACAAGGCCCGTAATCACCGCTGTAGCAGGTTTCGCCGGTTCCGGCGAAATTATGGAGCAGGCCGGTTTCCATATCCACTCGCCGAACCCGGTCAGAACCGCATTCGGCAATGTAGAGGTACCGCCCTTCTCGATCAACGGTAACCTGATTGGGGAGAGGAATGCCCGCTTTAACGGCTCGCTTCCCATCACCCGTACTGCGAGACTTCCCGTTTCCTGCAAACGTTTCAATCACATCCACTTCTACGACGGTCTCTGTTCCCATATGAGTAAACCCTCTTCCCTTTAGCTAAAACGAACAAAACAGTTTCATCTTGACCTTTAAGAAAAACCTGACTGTCCCTATTTCTACCACCCTAGGCCTTAGATGACGCGACATCGGCCTCTGAAGGTGCCGCTTGGGCCACTTCAGGTTGGGGCTGTGAAGAGGTTTCCACAACCGCAGCCTGGATAGGCTGGGAGACTTGGGGAGGGACGCTAGGTGGAACAGTCGCTCCCTCTTGAGCCTGGGCTTGAGGATCAATATCAAACGCCTCAGCTTCCTGAACGGATTTTTTAAATCCTTTAATAGCTTTCCCGACGCCTTCCCCGAGTTGGGGCAATTTCCCTGCTCCAAAAATAATGAGGACGATCACCAAGATAAGAATCAGTTCTGTAAAGCCTAAACTTCCAAACATAGTCCATCTCCTTGCTAGGATATTACTTTTTTGCAGTTTCCCGAGAACGTTTACTAAATCGCTCCTTTAAACGATTACGCGTCTCATCCGCTTGGTCAAACATCTTACACTTTTCATACGTGTTGATCAGATTATAATAGGCTAACGGTTCATCAGGATTGTTGTCGACTGCATCTTCCATCACTTTAACCGCCATATCCGGCTTCTTGAGATTCAAGGCCATCTCCATGAGTTTAAAACTCGACTCCAAATGATTGGGGTCAAACTGCAAAACTTTCATATACGCCTGCATTGCCATATCCAAGGTATTGAAATCGGAAATCTTGGGATCGTCCAATTTTTCATACACACCGGCCAAATTATACCAGGCGATAGGATCTTCAGACGAAATCTCAATGAGGCGCTCAAAGTATTCTTTGGCCTGAAAATACTCGCCCTTGTCGTTGTACAACCGTCCTACATTAAACAACGCCAAAACATCATAGGCGTTTAATTCCAATGCCCGTATGAATTGCGCAGTGGCGTCATCCAGCATCCCCTTAGTTCCGTAAATCGTCCCGAGGTTCGAGTAATACATCGCCAGAGACCGATCCATTTCCACCCGAAGACCTTCCGCCATTTCAATAGATTTTTTGACTTCGGACAAGGCTTCATCCATGCGACCTTTATTGAAATAGAGTTCACCCAATCGGCAGCGCGCTTGAAAATCATCGGGCTCTTCACCCAAGAGTTTTTCCAGTTCCGCAATTTCTTCATCAACGGTTAATGACGGTTCTTCAGTGGGCTCTTCACCGGGTTGCGCTTCCATCGTTTGGCTTCCAGCTTGTTGTTCTTCCATTAGTTGATATCCTACCTACTGTGTTGGTTGCCCGTATACGGGTCGAATTGGTTGATAGAGAAGTCCATCGTGAATTTTCTTGCGAAGCCGTCCTAAGCTTCCTCGCTTATCGATATTTAATAACATTAACCCAAGCACTACCATCAAGGTCAAATGCGACAATTGGAGGGCATAACCCGCCATGAACATCAGACCAAGCCCATAACCCGCCAATCGCCCGATCAGGACCAATTTAATCACGGTATAGGCCCAACAGGTAAACCCGGCCACATAAAAGGCAAACGGCAGATAAAAGGTATACCCCATCCCCATTTGAAAAATCCACCCGATGCCTTCACCGGCCTTCCTGACTTCCAGGGCCGTTTCAGGGCTCCAAATAGAAAGGAAATAATCCATAAACAGTAAAAGCAGGAATACGCCTCCTCCACTAATCAAGAGAGAAAGCCCCCACAGGCGCTGTTTTTTGTTTTTGGTAAAAAATGAGGTACTACCATAGGCCCAAAACACTAAAATACTGGACAGCACCATCAAGGCCTCACCTAACCGGTTGGCTTCATGGACCAACGGTGGGGCATCCAGAATAACGAGCAACCCATACGTCGTGGAAATCGTTTGATAATAGAGCCAGCCCGTAATTCCCAGGAAAAACGTGCCTACCATCATCCGTTGACTCAACAAATGGTGTGTCCCCCAATACTCCACCAAGAGAATAACCAAAAGACCAAATGCCAAGATATTGTAGACAACCGATCCAAGCATGGCCGGTGGGAAAAACAAATATCCTATTGTGCAAGCGACTAAAACCGCAACCAAAGGGATGACCACCTTATCCCATTGGCCGACCCACAGCTTGGTCCGCATTTTTTGTATAAGCAAAATACCCAATATCAGAAAAACAAGAATCGCAGTCATGTTCAACAGGACAAATCCTATTTCCGACAAGGTCACAAAAACAATTCGCACCACTTCATATTTGTCCATTACTTTCCCTAGATGCATTCCCAAGCGAGAAACCAACCGATAGAGCACTAACTCAAAAAAGGCCGCAAAGAGAAGACTCTTGAGACCCCATTCAAACAGCAGCCCAGGACTTTCGAATTTATCGGAGATTTTTTCTGTGGCGGTCATCATGGCAAAAGGCTCAAACAGTCCAGCCCAACGTTCCTTGGCATCCGTACCTATACACGACCTATACTCCTGAGAGCTGCGCTTCTCGCTCTTTATTGTGCCGGGCGATATATAACAACCCATCTGCCATAGAATAATTAAACGGCAGTTCGCAGACTACTTCACTTATTTTCTCATAGACAAATTGATAGACCTTTTCAGCCTGATCCGGGGTCATACCTGTCTTGACCTCGTAAAAGAACCCAAGACTTAAGTCTTCCGAAGCCGGTCGCATAATTCGCTGGACCCCATATGCTCCAGGATCACTCATAATCGGCGCTTCTTTTTCTAAATCAAAGAGACACGGTTGACAAGAAAAGCCATAGGAGGAATTCAATTTGGTATTGTCCAAAATAAAGTTCATCGTTTCCAGAGATTCCTCTTCCGTTTCGGTTGGGAATCCGACAATCACATAACAGTGAACAGCTATTCCAAGATCCACACAATCAGAACAAATCCGACTCACATTTTCCTGCGTAATGCCCTTAACCATAAAATCCATGAGCCGGGCGTTATAGGTCTCCAACCCAAAGACGATTTTTTGGCACCCTGCCTCACGCAAGGATCCCAATAACTCACGAGACAGATTTTTTTCGAACCGGAATTCCGCGGTCCATTGTAAATCTAGCCCTCGCTTAATCAACTCTTTGCACAGCCGCTTGGTCGGTGAAAGAGCCAGGCATTCATCCGTAAAGAAAAAATAGGGCGTGTCATGCATCTTCGACAAGGCTTCCAATTCATCCACAACTTTCATCGGGTCTTTTTGCCGAAAATTCTGATGATCCAGCGTCAATGCGCAAAACGCACAATCCTTGTAATAGCAGCCTCGCGAAAATTGGACCGGTAAGACCGTGTAAGGAGCCAAATATTGGTTCAACGGAAAACCATGGTAATTGGGAGCTGGATGCTCTGCGAGGTTTTCAGAATAAAAGGGCTGATTCACGGTAACTTTGCCATCTTGCCGCCAAATAAGATTAGGAACTTTACTGAAATCTTTTCTGCCTTCTAACTGGTTAATCATTTCTAAAAGAGCAGTTTCCCCTTCAAACACAATAAAGTCATCGACAATTTCGAATAAACGGTCACAACGTCTCAGGTTGTCCACCAGTCGAGTAAAAATACTTCCTCCAACGGTGACATGGACCTGAGGAAATTGTTGCTTGATCAAGCTACAAAGCGTAAGCCCAGGAATAATCTGGGATGTTGCAGTAATCGACACACCCACAAAGTCAGGGGTATCTTGAGTAAAACCAGGCAGAAAAAATCTTCGATAAAGATCAAGATAAGGATTTTGTGCTTCATCATGAATCGCTTTGATAATATCTCGTGAGGAATAAATGGAATAAGATAGTTGATTATCAACTACAGTCATTCGTGTAGGAAAATAGAGGGAAGACACAAGATCCAGCCACCGATCAATCACGAAAAGAGATTCTCGATACCGATCCTCGTCAAAAAATTCTGGGCCACGAAGGGATATCTTGGCCCGCTCCACTTCATCAATTAAATGAGGAAATCTATCTAATGACTCAACAGCTTTGGCGTAATGTTCTTTACTCCCTGGCCCGGTTTCACCATCGACTGACCGCTCAAGTTTTTTTACCAAATCTATCAGCTGTTGATGAATATCCAGCCCAAAATTCTTTGTTAATATCTTATCAAGTAATTCAATATTTAAATCCCGCTGCTCTTGTACCGGAATGCCCGATTGTTCAAGAAATGCTGAAAGACAAGGAATACTCAGGTATGGTTGAGAAGGGTGCCAACTCGGTGGAAATAAAAGAGAAATGTTCACAACGCAGCTCCCAGTTAATTAGGGACGGTAAAAGACGAAATACTGACCTGTACTATAAATTTATACACTTCACATTCTTCTCAATGCAACTAGGAAAACCCGCCTGAGGCCAATAATTACGAAAACTCTTATCAAAAACACTTCTAAATGTGTATTTTCGACATTGTTACCGGAATCAAATTTAAAACAGAAAAGAAAGACCCCCGGCAACATGCCCCATGAACTGAGGCAAATTACCGGGGGTCTTATCTGTATTTTCGAGTCCTAATACTTAAAAAGACTCTGAATAAACCGTAATACTTTTCAACTTATGGCATCTGAGCGGTGAACCAGGTTGAAATGCCCTTCATGCCGTTCCGTTCCACGTTCGCGCCATCCCATACGGCAAATGCCACTGGGAAGCTCGACCCGGCCTTGAACTGCACATCATTAGGGTCATTCGTTGCCAAGCTCCGCTTCATCACCACGCGCCAGGTAGGACCACTACAGCAGCCACCCTTCAACGCACCATACGGTTCCCATAACCCATTGCCCAGCACATCTTGCGAGGCTTGCGTGGTCAATGTGCTGAAACCATTGGCATTCAAATCTTCCACCGAACTCACCCGCATATCCGGGTCTGACAAGATATTGCCCGACCAAATACCAGGGTTGAAGGGCCCTAAGCTCCGTCCAATCCGGTCTGGATAGGTCACACCACCAGCAGGCTCTTCATAGTAAAAGTCCCAGGCAATAGAGGGATATTGGTCGTCCACATCCCACATTCCGGCAACGCCACGGCCCTGGTCCTTTTGCCATTCTGCGTTCCACCGCCAAATATTTACGGTGCCTCCAGATTGCCCCATACATTGGAAGGGTGGGGCCCCAGAGGTTTGCACTGGGAACTGCACGGCAATTTGATCCCGAAAATCTTGGGGACCAATGGTGGTGTTATTCAATGTTTGATCTCCCCAGTTCGCCCATACGCCAATCTCTTTGCCATTAGTGGCCATTTTGATCATGACGGTTTTGACCGAAATGTTGGGGTGCATAGGAGTGGTAATCGTTTGACCACTCAAAGGGGCCACGATCCCTGGAACGGACTCCCACACAGGATTGGCCGCATCCATGGGGATTGGGCCGGAAATTTTGCCAACCGGAATAGTTACCGGTTGCGAAACGGCCAGCGGAATCTGCCCAAGCGTCAACCCTACACAGACCACAAGGACAGACAGAAGAACGCCAAACACCAATCGTTTGTTACGCGTCTGCACCAATCTCATAATGACGCATCCTCCTTTGATAAAAGATTAAAACCGAAAGGACTGCAAAAACCTGTCTCTTGAAACATTTCAAACAATTCCGAACATTTCCTTTTAAACCTACCTAAGTATTCTCCGATTGCTCCGATGTTCCACTTTCTTTATCTAAGTATGCATCAGCACCGACTTCGTTCATCAACATGCTTAACTCGTTGCCTTGGTCTTGAGCTCCACATTCAAATGTTTGACCTTCAGGATTATTAAAAATGGCCGGACGATAATCCGTTTCTGAATACGGTTGGGGCGTGACACCAAGAAATGCTATGTCAAATGCCATCCAATCCGTCGTGAAATCGGCCAGAATTTTATAGAACCCGTAATCAGCCTTTCGCTTCAACATACCAGAAAATAATGGTACCCACCGACCGATGTGCTCTTTGACAAATTTTTTCTCCGCATCAACCACCGTCTTCAGCTTTTCTCCCCCATCATGAAGAATGGCATATGATTCCTTATAGGACAAATAATGCATAAATTCTAATTCTACGCTCAAGTGATCCAACCGCTCATGAATATCAGGAGATAACTGCAGGCCAAACGCACTATAAAACCCTGCAATATCTCCCATGACATAGGATTGTCCAAACACATGGTCATTTCCAAATAACGTTTCGTAAGGGGGGCAATCCAACGCAATCACATTACTAAAAACTCGACGATGCTCATCCCGCAAATCTTGAATGTTCCAATTTTCCCCTTCAGACGAAATCCATTCTTCGATAGAATCAAAATGAGCGGCTACAGCCTGAAGTCGCTCTTGACTCTCTTCTCCACCTACATTTTGGAGTTCTTTTTTTAATCCTTCTAAAGCTGCCCGTCCATCTTCAACAAACTCTCCGCTTTGTAAATATTCCAAAAATTCATCATCTTCCGGATACAGGTACCCCCAAGAAACCAAAAGATATAGCTTGCTTCGACAAAGCGCACGATCAACGGCTGGAGCATCCTTCGGAGAAATCTTCACAGCCTTTTGTTCGTCTGGAAAAGACGAGCCATTCGCACTAATATTTTTCTTTTCTTTCACCACCGTCGCCATATAATCACCTAAATAAAATAGAAATTTTTCTTTAACCGCATTTTATGAATTCAGAATTATGAACCAACTAAAATTCCCGAAAAGGGGACCAGATCATAGGACAACAGACCCATGAAGTCAAGACGTATAACCAAAATGACTACCCTGCCCTCCATGGTGTTACAAGACCCACAACAAGACCTTTTCCTAGTAAAACTTTCCCTACCCATCTAAAGATATTACACCAACTTTCCCAAGCCTTACCACTCATAATACACAATAAAGCAACTAGGTATTAAAACTTATACGAGGCACAACTCGCACAGCGGCACGGTCATTGACAGTTCCACATATATATTGACAACTCCCGCACCCTACGCAAAGACTTTCGTCAACAGCAACGAGAAATGCACCAAAATCCATAGAAATAGCCCCCGTTGGACATTTCGACACACATGCATTGCAACCGTTCCCGGCCGTGCACAAATTTCGCGAAACCTTTGCGACCCCCATGCTGACTTCATGAATATTTTTAAGAGGGATCAGGGCATCAGTTTCACAGGCTTCAATGCAAGGGAAATCCTCGCATAATTGACATGGGGCTTCTCCTGGGAAAATGCCGGGTGTCTCCTGAACGGCTAACGGCACTATCACGTCATAAGGACACGCATCAATACAATCGCCACATTGGGTACAACGTTCTAAGAATAGGCCTTCTGGTACGGCTCCAGGTGGACGAAGCCATCCAGTCTTTTCTGAAACCTTCGTTTTCTTTGTCTCTTCGGCTGTAGGGGTATCACAATGCTTAACAAACTCTTGGACTGTTACACCAAGCGAAACCATAGATTGCCGAAGAAAGGTCCGTCGACCCAGATCCGGATCACTTACCGTTTTGCCAGAAGATGAGTCAGATGCTGCCATGAACTAGACCACACCAGCCGCACGCAATTTATACACTTCCACACATCGGTCACAGGCACCATATTCAACATCCCACCCTGGGTGATTTTCACGAATAAAATCTAAGACAAAACCTTCTAACGTCTCGTCCATATCCTCTACCCACGTATAGGTGGGGAATCGACAAAGAGGGCAAGGAAACCCAGGGAGCAACATGGGCTTGGTCGGAACATCAGGCACTTCACCCTCTTCAACTTCTACGGCTCGTTCAATGACCCGAGTCGTATCCGATGCCATTTCAACTAATTCGGCGTGGCTCAGATAATCCGTCTGCCAAAGACCTTCAAACACCGATTCCACCTGACCGGGAGGAATCTTTCGATACCACGAACGAAATTCTCGGAATCGATATTCTCGGGAAAACATCGGTTCTTTCCCCAACCTGGCAATCCGACTATCAACGTGCATACTCCATAACACACGATAGCGATTCAAAATTAAATGCTCTTCGCCAGGATTTAAGCCCACTTTGGTATCGGGATCGTACCCAAAATTCTCATCGAGCATATCCGATATATGCGTCAATTCATGGCGCAAATATCGAGGAATCACTGGGTCGTAAAATCGCCGAGGAATTAACTTAATTCCCACGCCTTTTTTGCCAGCCTCTTCAAATTGCCGAGCCAGCTTTTCTTCCACCACCCCCCATTTCCGAAGAATATCGACCCCCTCCTGATCTTCTTTCAGCACACCTCGCACAAGCACAATTCCGGTCTTGTCTCGGAGGGCCGGAAAATCATCAAACCCATCTCGGAGAATATCGGCAAATCCCCATTTAGCAAACAAATGTTGATAGAGCCGTTTAAACTCCGGCTCGCGATCATCAAGGGCATACTTCTCATAAATCGGATCAGCCAATTCATGAAATTCATTGTAATAGGTTGGATCGCCCTCACGTTCAGTTTTCTCGGCAAACGAGTCGATCACTTCTTGAAGAAGGGCGGGCTGAAAGCGAATTTCCATGAACAAGCCTCCGTTTAAATCCACATCACCGCAAAAATAAAGTTCTTTCTAAGTGATGATTACTTAACCAATACGTGAATAACTCCAAACAGATGCATCTTGACTCCCTTCAAAAGCGGCGTTTAGTATCAAGATGAATGGATTATAGAAATGGGTTTTCCTATTTGGCAAGGGGAGCTCATATCTCTCGACTTTATTCGGTTATTAACCAACCATGTATTGATTATTGGCCTACTATGCGAGGATTTTCATGACACAGCCTATGAGCCCTGGCACTCTTGCCCCTCAGATGGGGATCACGCCAAACGAGCCGGTCCAGATTTCGGTCCTGGAATCTCTCCCTTACTGGAAAAGCGGAATCAAAGAACTCAAATCTTTTCGCGGACATTCGCAGGAAATTTGGTCCGTGGCTTTCGCCCCTGATGGGTTGACTCTCGCCAGTGGAGGCAATGATCGTTTCGTTCGAATTTGGGATATTGAAACTGGCCGGCTGCTTCGATCACTTCGAGGCCATACAGCGGTTGTACGAGTAGTCCAATATAGTCCGGATGGCCAAATGTTGGCCACTGCCAGTGAAGATCGAACGATACGTTTATGGAATCATCAAACAGGGGAAAATCTCCGCTTGCTCTTTAACCGATACGACCATGCCGTCACAAGTCTTTCCTTTTCTCCCGATGGGTTAATGCTTGCCAGGGCTGGTCAAAATAAAGATATAAAAATTTGGGAGGTTGCCACGGGGACTGAACTCATGACGCTGTTGGGAAAAGATCAATATGATCATAATTGGAGTGTCTGTACGGCATTTTCCCCGGATGGGATGAACTTAGTTGCCGGCAGTGATGTCGGGAAACTCAAGTTATTCGAAGTGCTTCCCAGTGGAGAAGAAAAAATCACTCATGATGGGCACTGGCGCGATGAGGCCGACGACGAAGAGACAGAAAGTCGAGGGTTCTATGTGGATGACCAGGGGCAATTTCAAAGACCCATGGAATACTGGATTGGAGCTCTTACGTTTACCCCGGATGGCTCAACCATGATTTCTGGTAGCCGAGACTGCACCATTAAATTTTGGGACATGCCCAACCTCGAAGAACGACGCACCTTGAAGGGGCATTCCGAATGGGTCAGAAATCTTCTTGTCAGCCAAGATGGGAAGGTCTTGATCAGTGCCAGCGATGATGGGACGGTGAAAATGTGGGACATAGAGAATGGTCACCAATTTCGGACCATCAAATCCCATAAGGGCCCCGTGCGAGGAATCGCACTGTCGGCCAACGGGAAATACCTGGCCACAGCAGGAAACGACCGGATTATTACTCTATGGGAAGGCGGCGAGTAACCACAAAAGTCCGCGAAAGACCACTTTCCAGATTGGCTCAATTTTCCTTCCAATCATCTCGGTCGGAGCCCGCGCTTTCACCGGATCGGACAATATCATAGCGCTTACACTTTTCCCAGAGGCCCTTTCGAGACAAGCCCAAAACTTTAGCGGCAGTGGTTCGACTCCATCCGGTTCGCTGGAGTATTTCAAGAATGTGGTTCCGTTCGAATTGCTCTCGGGCCCTGGCTAACGTTTCCATCATCC
>QIDY01000199.1 GCA_003228495.1 Nitrospirota bacterium | reverse complement strand
AAGACAGGTGAAGGTAAGACGACGACCTCCATCGGATTAGCCGATGGGTTAAATCATATTGGAGTTAAGACTATCGTTGCGATCCGTGAGCCGAGCCTCGGCCCCTGTTTTGGAATGAAAGGCGGTGCCTGCGGCGGGGGTTACGCACAAGTGGCGCCAATGACGGACATCAATTTGCATTTCACTGGTGATTTCCATGCGATTACAGCCGCGCATAATTTGCTGGCAGCCATGGTGGATAATCATGTGCATTGGCGGCATAAACCCCGTATCGATCCGCAGTGGGTGACCTGGGGGCGGGTGTTGGATGTGAATGACCGATCTCTTCGATCTATCGTTACGGGGTTGGGAGGGAAGGCTAATGGCTTCACGCGGGAAAACCGGTTTGATATCACGGCGGCCTCGGAAGTAATGGCTATTCTCTGCTTGGCTTCTGATATGAAGGATTTGGAACGTCGGTTGGGCAATATCAAAGTGGGAAGAACGGCGGACAAGCAGATGGTTTTTGCACGAGATATCAAAGTCGAAGGAGCTATGACCGCATTGCTCAAAGAGGCCTTCAATCCCAATTTGGTGCAAACTCTGGAGAATAATCCGGCGTTGGTGCATGGTGGCCCGTTTGGGAATATCGCCCATGGATGTAATTCCGTGGTGGCGACGAAGCTGGCGCTAAAGTTGGCGGATTATGTCGTGACCGAGGCCGGGTTTGGTGCGGACCTGGGAGCAGAAAAATTTTTCAATATCAAATGCCGGAAAGCTAGACTCACTCCCGCCTGCGCGGTGATGGTGGCTACGGTGAAGGCGCTGAAACTTCACGGGGGAGCCCAAGAGCAAGCTTTGAGAGATGAAGATCTCATCGCACTCAAGGCCGGGCTACCTAACTTGTTGCGTCACTTGGAAAACGTGAATAAGTTTGGAGTCCCGGCGGTGGTGGCCATTAATCAATTCAGGAGTGATACTCCAGCGGAGTTAGCGCTTGTCGAGGAGTTCTGCCAGGAATTGGACATCCGTATGGTGGTTGCCAACCACTGGGCTAAAGGCGGAGAAGGGGCGGCGGCGTTGGCCGAAACCGTACGAAAAGTGGCTGATTCAGAGTCTTTAAACTTTTCGGTGTTGTATCCGGATGACCTTCCACTGGCTGAAAAAATCCGTATCGTTGCCCGGGAAATCTATCGGGCTGATGATGTGAAGATTCCCAAAACGGTACAAGTCCGCTTAACCGAGCTGGAAAAAAATGGATTCGGGCACTTCCCCATCTGTATGGCAAAAACCCAGTACAGTTTTTCCACCGATCCCACCAAAAAAGGTGCTCCCTCAGGTTTTTCTGTTCCGGTTCGGGAAGTCCGCTTAGCGATGGGGGCGGAATTTGTCGTGGTGATTACCGGCGAGATCATGACGATGCCGGGTTTACCGCGTGTTCCTGCTGCTGAAGCCATTGAGGTGGACGACGCTGGCCACATCGTCGGCTTGTTTTAACAGGATGCTCTAAAAGTACGCAGGGATGAGGTCGCAGGAGTTTCTTCCACTTCGTCATCCCCGACAGTTCCTATCGGGGATCTCTTTTCCAATAGAATGTATGGAGTTGGATTGACAGGGCTTTGTGGTGGCAACAAGAAGGGATCCTTGCCAACAGCTTGCAGGGACAGGAAAGAGAACATTCCTTGCCTTATGGTACATTGGCATCAGTTTGCTCATGGACACATTTTCTCTCCAATCTGACTACGTGCCTAAAGGCGATCAGGGTAATGCCATTGCCGCGTTGACTGCTGGGCTAGAGCAAGACCTCAAGCACCAGGTGTTGTTGGGTGTGACCGGTTCCGGCAAGACGTTCACGATGGCCAATGTCATTGCCAATGTGCAAAGGCCGACGCTGGTAGTTGTGCATAACAAGACGCTGGCAGCCCAGCTTTATCAGGAATTCAAATATTTTTTCCCCCACAACGCGGTGGAATATTTCGTGAGTTATTACGATTACTATCAACCGGAAGCTTACATTCCCACCACCGATACGTATATCGCCAAAGACTCTGCCATTAATGACACCATCGACCAGATGCGTCATGCGGCAACGACGGCTTTGTTGCAACGCAATGACATCATTATTGTCGCGTCGGTGTCTTGCATCTACGGCTTGGGTTCGCCGGAGGTGTATCATGACATGTTGTTGTATCTTGAGCCCGGCATGGAAATTGGGCGAGAGAAGATTCTGGGGAAATTGGTAGATATTCAATATTCGCGCAATGATCTGGAATTGCAGCGTGGGATGTTTCGGGCGCGAGGGGATGTGATTGAAATTTTTCCGGCGTCCTCTGATTCGAATACTATACGCGTCGAACTGTTTGGCGACGAAGTGGAAGGCATCTATGAAATCGATCCGCTAACGGGCACTTCCTTGCGCAAGCTTCCGAAAATCGCGATTTATCCCAAAAGCCATTATGTGATCGCGCCGGATCGCTATGAGCAGGCCATCACCGGCATTGAGGAAGAGTTAGAAGAACGTATCGCCTATTTTCGAAAGACCAATCAATTGCTGGAAGCACAGCGTATTGAGCAGCGCACCAAGTTTGATCTGGAAATGATCCGCACGATGGGCTATTGCCACGGTATCGAAAACTATTCCCGCCATTTAAGCGGACGCGCGTCGGGTGAGCCGCCTCCGACGTTGTTGGATTATTTCCCCAACGATTATTTGTTGATTGTGGACGAATCGCATGCCACCGTTCCGCAGTTCGGAGGCATGTATGAGGGCGATCATTCTCGCAAGAAGACGCTGGTGGAGTATGGCTTTCGCCTGCCTTCGGCCATGGATAATCGACCCCTCAAGTTTCTTGAGTTTGAGCAGTTCATGAATCAGGTGGTATATGTCTCTGCCACTCCCGGTCCCTATGAGTTGAAACATGCGGAGTCCGCGCCGGTTGAACAAATAATTCGGCCGACCGGCTTGATTGATCCGGTGATGGAAGTAAAGCCCGCTAAAGGACAAGTGGAACATTTGTTGGGAGAAATTCGTGCGCGTGTTGGCAAGGGGCAGCGGGTGTTGGTGACCACGTTAACCAAACGCATGGCGGAAGATCTCACCGAATATTATTATGACCAGGGGTTGAAAGTGCGATATCTGCATTCAGATATTAAAACGTTAGAGCGGGCGGATATTATTCGGGATTTACGGCGTGGAGTGTTCGATGTCTTAGTTGGGATTAACCTGTTGCGCGAAGGGCTTGATTTACCAGAAGTAAGTTTGGTCGCTGTGCTTGATGCGGACAAAGAGGGGTTTTTGCGGGGCTATCGAGCGTTGGTGCAAACGGCGGGGCGTGCCGCACGAAACAGCGATGGCACGGTAATTCTGTACGGCGATACTGTCACAAATTCCATGCAGATGACGTTAGAAGAAACGGGTCGGCGACGCGGGATTCAATTGGCATATAACGAGGAACATGGCATTACGCCAGAAACCATAAAAAAACGTATCCATGATTTGGAATATCAATTAGCCGAAGCAGATTATGTCGAGTTTTCAGTGGCGGCTGAAACTGAAGAAGTCTACGTATCTGAAGGGGATTTTGAAAAGCGAATTAGTGCCTTAGAGAAAGAGATGAAGATGGCAGCCAAAGCCTTGGAATTCGAACGCGCCGCGAAGCTCCGCGATGCCATCCGCACCCTTCGTCAGAAGCTGCTCCAAGTAGGCATTTAAGAAAGGAAAATTTTGAATGTATTAAATGTGTTTGTAGAGGTAGGCGCCCAGAAGCATGCCGAGGACGCTGAGCAAGTTGATCCTGAGCAGAAAGCCCAGGGTGAATTTGATCAAGACTAAGTTGACGGTGACTGGTGGGTCCAGTCCTAGGCTGAGGGCTTCTCCGAAAATGCTGCGAACTATGCCCTGTGGGGAGACGATCTGAAGAATTTCCCCTAACACGCTACCCAGTAAGCCGCCGATAAAAATAAAAAGCAGCAGGAAGCCCCCGCTTTTTTTTAGCACCAAGTTTCTCCCGAAGCGGAGTGAATGTAAATTGAAATGTTCATTACGAGTGATTCGAAACGTTCTTGATGAATAATTCAGGAAAATCTGAATTCTGCTAAGGGTCCGTCACGACATACCCTTAGGGTAAACTGCTAAATACCTTACGGCAAATTTAAGATTCAGTCAAGAAACGGGTGGTCGGGAAAACAGGTTTGCTCAGGGAATGTATGGGGGGACTTTAGCAGATTCAGTGGTTGTTGACGTGTCTGCTTGTACGCTAAAACGCATGGTGCCCATCCTGTTTACAGTATTCACCATATACCCGACGTAGATGTCCACACGATATTGTCCGGGTGTCCAGACCCCATCGGGAGGGAAAAACTTGAGATAGCCGCTTTCATCCTCGGTGGCAAGATAGGCGATGTCTTCATCAAGCCATTGGGTCCCTGTATTGGTTTCAGGAAAGAGTCGCCCGATGACTTGATATGGTGTGTAATGTTTATGGACCGAAAACACTAAGTACACCGCGTTGATGGTTGAAGGAAACGTTTCGGTGGGATTAATAGGGATCTGGATGTGGCCCCGGCGAATGGTGCGATCTTCTTCTATATCTTTTGCGAATATTAAATCTTGAAAAAGTCCCTCTGGCTTCCGATCAAACGATGGCAGAGAAGGGGAGTCGGAATAACTGTCATAGGGGGCAGGCGTTTCATCTCCAAAGAAATCTGGCGGTGAATCAAATTCTGCAAAGCCATGTTGAATTTCATCAGGTTGAAAGACAGCTGGGGGAGTCGGTTGAGGCTCTTCTGCCCAAGCAACGGTCGCCGTACTGAAGAACAGGATACAGAGCAGAAATCTCAATCGGAAAATAGAAAAAGACATAAGGCGATCAAGAACACTCATAAGAAATCTCGTACTCAGGTGGATAGACTGAAGGCCGAAGGCTTTTAGGGGCCAATCATGGATCATACAGAATATATGGTTTCGGGCTCTTTCATCTGGACCTCTGCAATGTTCGTCTCCCAAGGTCCGACGCCCGCCATCCGGCCTTCTGAGTGGACGCTCTCATCAGTTGGCGAGCCTTGTTTGAGCGCAGCGAGTTGGCTCGCCCTCCGCGTCTGGCGTCCATCTCATGTAATGAGTTCGAACGGGGCGTCAATGGTTTTGACTACTTTTGCCGAAACAAAAGTGGCTCGGCTGCCGGGCCGAACCCCGGCAACACAGAAAAGCACGGTGATACGGGAGTTCGGTACCAAACTAGCGACGCATTCACCGAGCAACGCTTCTCAACTGGAAAATCTCAAGATACATTCCGATAAACATGATATGGCTCTAAGGCCAGAACTGTAAATTCGGTATGATCCTCAATCATGCGTGATCATCCAACCCTGGTCCGTCATCCTCGCGGTTTGTAGCGGGGATCCATCTTTTTCATACCATCCCTCTACCCTCGCTGACGCGGTGTGGTCAAGCTTCTTGCGTTATTCCCTTGCGGCGTCAAAAGAGGCTTTGTTAGAATTTTTTGCGTTTCTACGCATTTTCATCTATGCATGTGCTGTTAGCCATTATCCATAATTTTTTGAAAGACTATAGGTCATAATTTATGAGTGCACCAACCGTCAATGATCCAGATGCCCTTCCTCAACTCGTGGGAGATTTTCAACCGGTGGATGTGTGGCAAGTCCACATCAATCGGCTTTTTTATGGGTTGTTAGGGGCTCGTGTGCGCGAATTTTATCAGACGTTTGCGGCGGCAGATTTTCGTCTTGGATTCGCGCTCGCGGAAGATTATTGGCGGCAATGTAGTGAGCGGATGAAAGCGAAGAATGAAGAATCAGCCACTGCTCCACTGATTATCATGGAATGGGGCGTTGGGAATGGTAATCTCGCGGCCTGCTTTTTAGATCGCCTTCAAGAATTAGATCAAGACAAAGTTGTGTTTCCCAGGATTACGTATGTCTGTTTGGAACAAGAGCCAGTGCTATTGGAACAGGCGAAACACAATGTGGATTTAGCGAAGCACAAGGATCGCGTTTCGTTTGAATGTCGAGCGGTCGAAGACTTAGCCTCCTTTGGGGAAGGTACCGTGGATCGCATTATCTGCAATGAGCTGTGGAGTGAGTTGCCCACCAAATTGATCCTACGAAAAGACGGGGCAATCAAGGAGGAACATCTCCGTCCCAATTTGAATGAACAACGGTTGGGGGATTATCCCGATTGGCAGAAGTTTGTTGAGGCGTTTGATAAAGGCGATCTGGATACCCTGCAAGCGCTGCCCGCTTTTTTGGGTGATTTGGTGTGGGAACGGGAATATCAGCCGGTTGATGCCAAGGATTTGCCGTTTCGCCGAACCGTGACGGAGTTTCTCAAGGGTATCGATGAAGAAGTGTTAGTGCCGTACAACGTCGGAGCCTGTCAAAGCCTCAAGGAAGCGCAGCGGCTTTTAGCGCCCGATGCCATTGGATTTAGTAGTTTTGATGCCGGGACTGCCGATCCTCGCGTGCTGAACGATCCGGAAAAGCCTTGCTACACGGTTCAGGGGGGGCAATTGAGCTTCATGGTCAATTTTCAGTTGCTCCAAGGGGTAGCGATGCATCTTGGGATTCAAACGGGCATCATCGAATCGCAGCGTGATTTTGTCTCCAGGAGCCTGGGAACCCATGTATTGAGCGTGATGGATCTACTTGCGTCACATCCTTATCCGCCTGAGGGTGAACCGTGGCAGTTAGATGCTTTTATCCTTCGGACGCTCGAAGCCGTTAACCATACGTATCGTTCCCCCTATGAACGCCGAATTGAATTTCCTATTACGGAAGGAACGCCCGCCAAAGAACGAGTGGAATTAGAAGGCTTGCTTCAAGCGCTACCCAGTCATGGTGTGCCTGATACCATTGCGTATCTCACCGAAGCAGAAATCCGAGAATCCATGCCCGCGTTAGAAAAATTAGGTTACGAGGCTGAAGGCATTAAAGCCATGCTACAATTCCCACCTCAGCCGGTGGATTACACCCATTTTTCGTTTAGCGGCCAATAGAATTTTTTCATATTCCAACAATTGCCTCTTTCTGTGTCCCTAGCTTTCACTGGAAGTTCTAAAGTGGGGGTTTTTCTGCCATGTGGCTAGCCCTTACGTGTCCTTGCAATGAAAGTCGTGCTCAAGTTCCGAGCAGATACAAACTCCTCACAGAATGTTTGTTCAGACGTTTGCAAAAAAGGTAGATTTTTGGATGTAGGTTATGTATACTGCGCCGACTTTTCCTAGGAACGTGCATTCTCACTAGCAAAGCGAGGTTCTCGGTGTTTGGATCGTTCGGGTGGATGGAGCTGATGCTCATCCTCATCATTGTCTTAATTATCTTTGGTGCGGGGAAAATTCCTCAATTAGGCGAAGGACTAGGCAAGGCCATCAAAGGCTTTAAAAAATCCGTGGCCGAAGCCGATGCGCTAGACGTGACTCCCAACGATGAACCGGAAGTTACTCAGCCACCACCTCCACCCCCACCTCAGCAAGTTGCTAGTCAACAGCAAGCCACACAGGATCCACTGCCCGAACCTTCAGTTCAGCCACCGGTGGAATCTACCCAACCAAAACAGGGATAACCTTGGACGTAAGGCTGGCACGGTGAATCTGGCGCGGCTAAGTGAACAAAGACGAAAAACCCATTCGGACCATTCCCTCACATTCCCTGTGTTTGTTCACGCGATAAGGACACAAGATCATGTTTGGCTTAGGAGCAATGGAAATTTTGATCATTTTGGTCATTGCATTCATGCTTTTTGGCCCAAAAGAATTGCCGGAGATGGGGAGGCAACTTGGCAAGGCGGTCAAAGGATTTAAAGAGACTACCGATGATCTTCGGCAATCCGTCGAACCGGAAATTAATATGATCACGCAAGAGTTGAAATCGGTCGAACAGGATTTGACATCGTCGATGAAGGAAGCTGAAGAACAAATCAAGGGTGCGACAGACCAGGCAACGGAGTCTGGTGGCTCAAAGCCAGTTTAAAGGGGAGGGTAGAGTAGTCAGGAGTTCGTTCGGTTTTATTGGTCATGCGATTTCCTAATAAAACAAGAATTTCCTCAGAAGGGTTGTCTAACACTTCATGTATTTGTACGGCAGAGCGAACGAACTGACTTCTTAGTGTTGGATTTTAGCCACTAACGTAGCATTCACGCGATAATTTACGTTCAGTCTTATACAGGAACATCGTATAAAAAGCGATATTTTTTAATAACTTAGATGAATGTGATGCGAATGGCATTACTTTCGCAGTTCAAGCATCTTTGGTTTACTGTCTTATTTCAAAGTACAAGTGTACGGGGCACAACTAGAAGAAGGTAATCCGTAATTAAAGGAGGGCAGAGTGAGGACAAATGAACCGTACCGATTGGAGATGGGATCCTGGGTCAGGTATAGCGTTTGTCCCTGTCCTAATGGGAATTTAACTAAACAGGAGGAAAAAATGAGACAAAAACTCATTCCCTTTATTGTTGCAGTGGCGCTTGTGTTCACCGGCGCATTTGGAGCGAGCCTGTTGACGGCTGGTCCGACTTTTGCGGCGAAAACCACTCCGGCGACTGCTAAGAACACCGCTGTGCCAGCAGTCCCACGAACGATTCCAGATTTAATTCCGTATCACAAGTTCGACCCCCCCAAAAGTAAAGCATTTGACATGAAGAACCTCACAATTTCCGGTGACATGCGAGTGCGCCCGGAATTTCGATCCCAGGGTGGGTTTAATGTGGGAAAAAATCCTGTTACCCAGGCAAACGGAAGCCAAAAATTTCAAAGACAGAATAATGGCTCGACGTTTTTCACGCAACAACTCATCCGTCTGGGATTTAATTATGATATCTCTCCGGATGTCGTATTCTTTATGCAACCTCAGGTCTCCCACAATTGGGGGACAGTCGATTCTGATCCGGGGAGTGGGGGCATTAATCCTAACGGCACCGGATCGGACTTGTTCCTCCGCCAGGGGTTCATGTTGGTCAGGAATTTTTTGGCCCCCAATCTGAGTATGAAAGCGGGCCGTCAATTAGTGGTCTGGGGGAATCACCGGATATTCGGGCACTTTGACTGGAATAATGTCGGGTTTGCCTTCGATGGGGTGACCCTTCGCTATAATCATGCAAAAGTGCCGGTTGAACTTGGCTGGTTACGAGTGGCCGAGGGGAACTGTGCAGGCAGCGCCGGAGGTTGCGGAGTCGGGACTCCATCGGCCGATACCTACGATGGCGATATCTGGTTTATGCGGTTGCCGATGAAATTGGCCGGAATCGCGTTTGAACCTGCCTGGATCTGGGAAGATGGCGGTGCTTCTGGTGCATTAGGCAACGGGGCTATTGGTGTTGGGTCAAGTCCTCCCGGTGGACAAATGCAAAACCAAAGCCGGCATACCGTTGGTGCCCGGGTAGCCACGAAAAAAGGGATCGTTGATGTTACGGGGGAAGGCTATTGGCAGTTTGGATCATTGGGTCCATCCAGCGTAACCGGAGGAAACAGAAATGAACGTATTAATGCGTTGGCCATGCATTTAGATGCGGGTGTGACCTTGCCCGTGCCCATGCAACCCCGAATCGGTGCGGAAATTAACTATGCCTCGGGTGATGGCAGTTGTAATGCGGCTGGCGGCGCTAAATGCGGAGGTACCTTTAGTCAATTGTTTCCGACGAATCATATCCAATGGGGATACATGGACCGGATGTCCTGGCAAAATATGTTTACCTACGCTGGTAGTCTTCAATTGCGTCCCACGAAGGAGAGCCACTTTGAAATCACTGGTATGATCATGCGTTTGGCCAATGAGGCAGACAATTGGTATGGAGCCAATCAAGCGGTGTTTAAAACTACTCCAGCTGGAAACAAGGAGAAATCTCTTGGTGGTGAGATCGATGTGGTCTACACCTTGTTCTTCCAAGGTAACAGAGTCGGCTGGCAAGTTGGCTACGGCCACTTCTTTGCTGGAGATTATTTGACCAAGAATGATGTAGGTGGTGCTACTCAAGACCAGAACTGGGGCTATACAAACCTCTGGATCAATTTCTAGTTTGATTTCGTCATTCCCGCAATCTGTTTGCGGGAATCTATCCCTCTACCCCTCCTTGGTAAGGAGGGGCTAGGGGAGGTAGATGTATCAAGTTTTTGTAAGGGTTGTTTGTAAGCTTTGGGTGGAAATTACGCTCAACAACTAAAGGGGACATAACACTCCCCGTTATCCTCAAAACCCCCGCTGGGAAAACCCAGCGGGGGTTTTTTTTGCTCAGTACTCCTCTGGGTTTATTGAATCTCGTGAAGCCTGACTTTTTCTTGTTGTTTGGTGGGGGACGGTGAAAAAGCCGCCAGTGACGGTCTCAACGCTTTGCCGTCCTCACGTCCGCCCATACGCTTCGGGGGCGTCAAACAAAGGTTGCGCCATGCGGGACGCGATAGGCAATCTGCAGCCTTGCCCGGGGAATGGCACGTCTCTTAGCATGCTCGGGCTGGGCGGGTGAGCCAGCGAGCCTTTTTGAACATTCCCTCGTCCTGTTGATGTCAGATACATTTTCCCAACGTGTTCGATATTGAGAAAACTTTTAGTTAATAAAAGATCTCCGCAGCAAGCTACGGGGAATTGGAGTCATTCAACAGGCCCTTAATGATTATGTTGTGGAAGGTTAGAAAACGATACGTGGGGAAAATCCTACTCTCAATAAAAAGCGGTGCTACCGAGTTGGTCTCTTTTGTGAGGGACGTGGTTGGATCTCAAGGAGAATCGTATGGGTACCGGGTGGAAAGCCTTCAGATAGGATAATACCGATGATGAGTTCGCCGTTGGTTTTTTCCCTGACTTGGGGCATACGTCCTCGAATTTCTGTGGTCCGTTTTTCTCCAGGTTGAAGGGCGCCAATTGGCACTGGTATGGGTGCCACTCTTTTGAAGGCTTCTACTAAGATGGGGTTTCCCCGCAGTTCTACATAGGCGGAAGGAATCTTGCCGCTACTGACATTCCTCGTTTCAATGAGTAACACCACAACTTCGCCTCCCTCCAATATCAAATTCCTGTTTGCATCCACCAATTTGGTACGGAATTGGATAGATGGTTCAGCGGTAGTTTGGAAAGAGGGGGAAGGAGTATAAGGAATTGGAGATGTTGGTTTGGGAAGGGCCGGTTGGGCTGGAAGCGGTTGTTGAGCCACGGGGAATTGAGTGGGTTGCGCTAACTGGGGGATCACTCCGATCATGTCTTGAGCCAAGGCCTCAGCCGCATCCTCCACGGTTCCATCAATTGGTCCAGTGCTACAGGAGATGGATTGACCGGACAGTTCCGGAGTCCAGAGACTGACTTTTTGGTGATAGGTTAAGGGTGATTTCGCCAGGGCGATTCCTTGTTCATCTTCATAGATGGCCTGCATTTGCAGGTCCACACGAGCAATGTAGCGGTCTTCCTCGCCTGTTTTGGTAACGGGGTCAAATCCGAAGTGATGTAAATTCAGCACAATTCGGTAGCCATTCGGTGGAGCACCTTGTGCCTGTCCAATAGGTGGCTCCGCTCTTACACCATCGAATCGATCTTGCCCCACATCAAAAAATGTTTTGGCAATGATTTGCCCTACGGGAATGGTATAGGGTAATCCGCAAGCATCGACCGTATGGGTATAGTTGAGAAGATTTTGATCAAACGCATAGGTGATGGTCAGTGGAAGGGGTGGTTCGTCTTCGGTGTCAAATCCCAGGCGAGGAAGGGTGATTTTGTCGCAAGCAACCACCAGCAGAACCAGAAACCCAAGCAGACTGTATTGTATGATTTTTATCAGTGGTAGGCACACAGCCCTACCCTACCCGAAGGTTTTCTGAGTTGCAAGTCTTAGTGGATCATACGGAATATATGGTTCCGCGCTCTTTCATCTGGATTCCTGAACTGTTTGTTTCCCAAGGTCCGACGCCTGCCGCCCGGCCCTCTGGGTGGACGGTCTAAATGATCCGGCGAGCCTTGTTTGGGTGCAGCGGGTTGGCTCGCCCTCCCGTTCCTGGCATCCAGCTCATTGAATGAGGCCGGACGGGGCGTCACTGTTGCATGATGCGTCTCGAAGAGCGCGACCGTTGTTGGCTCCTTTTGCCTCCACACAAAGGTTGAGCCCTTCGGGACCCACCAAGCGAAAGGTTGCGCCCTTCGGGACGCGCCAAGCAACAAGCTCGGCTGCCGGGCCGAACCCCGGCCACCTAGAAAATCATGGTGATCCGGAGCTCGGTAAAAAAAGAGCGACTTATTCACTGCCCAACGCGTCTCAACTGAAAAGTCTCAAGATACCTTTCCGATTAACATGCTATTGCTGTATGGCCAGAACCACAAATTCTGTATGATCCACCTAATCGTCAAATATTAGCCCTCCCCATCCCCTTCAATTAATTGAATACTAAAGGCAAAGGCATTACAATCTCTTCCCTAATGCGCCTTATGGAGTTGAGAATGACAAGCCAGAGATTGAGGTTGGGATTGGGCCTCTGCCTCCTAGCCCTATTAGCCCTCGGGTGCTCAACCACTCCCGTTAAGTGGTACAAGCCAGGTGTCAGCCAGGCGACCTTTTCTCGCGATAAAGCATATTGCGAAAACGCATGGCTGGAAACAGGAACTACGCAAAGAACCAAAGGGATCTATTCTTTTGAGGGATGCATGGAGGCCAAAGGCTACCGTGTTGCCATTTCCAACCCTCCTCAATAATCGATCAATTTAGGTTAAAGTGGATCATACGGAATGTATGGTTCCGCGCTCTTTCATCTGGATTCCTGAACTGTTTGTCTCCCAAGGTCCGACGCCTGCCGCCCGGCCCTCTGGGTGGACGGTCTAAATGATCCGGCGAGCCTTGTTTAGGCGCAGCGGGGTGGCTCGCC
>QIDY01000416.1 GCA_003228495.1 Nitrospirota bacterium | reverse complement strand
GAGAAAGAAAATTGTGGGAGCCCAGCCTGACCTCCAACGACCCCACCAGAGGGGGGGTTAGTCTGTGATAACAGGTAACGGCTTTGAGGACATTTTCAGAGGAGAGGGAGGCGGTATCGGGTCATAGCGATAGGGTTGCCCACGTAATAAACTTGGGATAGACAACGAGGGTTTAAATTTAAAATCACCTTCTTCTTGTACTTTGCACCCCTCGCAGAGGGTTCCAGAAACTTTCCCCGCCAGATAATTGCGCCGATATTGGGTGTAGGCTTCATTCTGCCAGACACTTTCCAACGACTGCTTTACGACATTGCCTAAAATCGTTGTCCTCTCCCAGTCCACACAACAGAGCACGGCATCGCCATTCCAGAGAAGATAGGCTTGGCCCATGAGACGATCGCAATTGGAATACGGCTTCATCGGTTTGATGTTGATAGACTTGCCATTAACATATGGATGTGACCGGTTTTCCAGCGTATGAATTCTGACTGTAATCCCCTGGGAATTCCAATAATCACGGATTTCGCCAAGCTCCCCATCAATGGTTGAGGTGTGGACCATGGTCACGGTGACTGCGGGTTTCTTGGCCTTGCGCCGTTTTGTAAGTTCAATGAAACGGTTCACTTTTTTCAGGTGCGTCTCCCAATCAAGATTTCCCATGCTCGCTTCATAGGTCTCTTTGCGAATTCCTTGAAAACTGATTAGTAAACTGTCAAGACCACTCTCGATCAAGCGTTCTCCCATATCATCCGTGAGATACGTCGCATTGGTGCTTATGGTCGTGTTTGTGGCGCCCTGCTTACGGTCAGTGATGTACCGTATGAGATCTGGCAGCCGGTGATCCGCTAAGGGTTCATTCATGAGATACGGACTGATCCGCCGTACCGGGTGTTGCACAACTTCATCGACGATCTTTCGGAAAAGGTCTTCATCCATACTTCCCATGGTCAGGCGGTTAATCGTATGCCCATTGGGACAGAACTGACAGCGCGCGTTGCAGCCGGAAAGGGTCTGGATCTGTACGGTTTTGGGAAATAGGGGGACTGGGCGTTCCCTATGCCAACGCTTCTTCAGTCGGTCGAAACTACCAGGACTGTCTACATCCAGGAAATAGCGAGTGGCCATTTACAGAATCTCCAAGTCGAAAAAATAACTGCCCGGAATTGAGCAAGGAGCAGGCGGTAACGTAAGTTCCTAAACCACAGGAGCAACATATCATACACCAACGAGAAAAATTAACGAATTGATAAATTACCAATCAGAAAGGGAGGCAGTTTCGATATCACTCTTTCCTGCGAACCCTCAGTTGCAAGAAAATACATTTTATTTTAGGGCAGAAAAACACAGCCTGACAAGAACAGCCTCCTATTACAACTTACAACGACATATCCTTTGTGAACGTCTCAGACTTGACAATTCCAATTCTGCGTCTACAATGGCTACATGGAGATTTTCCTATGAGTGCAGTCGGGGTTCGTGAGCTCAAAAACCGTCTTACTCATTACCTTCAGCTCACAAAAAAGGGAGAAGAGGTCATCGTGACGGAACGAGGAGTACCGATTGCCCTCCTTCAACCCATCACCTCGGCCAAACAGGCAACGAGTTTATCTGCACGTTTGGCTCGCATCTCGGCTTTGGGCATGGCCGCTCTTCCGCAAAAACGCCTTCCCAAGCGTTTGAAGGCCGTCCAAGCCAAAGGACCTCCGGCTTCCCACGCGATACTCGAAGACCGTCGGTGAATTATTTCGATACCAGTGCGTTCATCAAGGCCTTCCTGATTGAGGTCGGAACAGACAAAGTCCAGCATCTACTGCTCCGGGACGGGATGCCAACCACCGCAACCATTACCTACGCTGAAATGTATTCAGGGTTTTCGAGGACTCGTAGGGAGGGCGGGCTGACAGCTATTCAATACGAGACAATTTGCAAAGAATTTGAATCGTTTTGGCCATCTTCCCTCCAAATCAGCCTCACGCTCTCAGTTTTAACGCTTTCACGTGACCTCATAACACGGCATCCGCTTCGCGCATTTGACGCCATTCACCTGGCCTCTGCTCTTCACATTCAGGAAGAGATGAAAGAACCTATGAGGATCATTGCTGCCGACGGCCGCTTGCTTCAAGCCGCAGCAGCGGAGAAATTGGCCGTTCTCAATATCGAACTGGCTTAAGACATTCCTGAATAATTGCATCGTGCAGTTTGGGACGAAAGGTTTTGATGGCTTGATTCTCGCGAGTGGGATGGACACGGTTAGACAGAAATATAACCTCCAATTCACGAACGGGATCAATCCAAATAGACGTGCCGGTAAATCCTAAATGGCCAAATGATTCCGGTGAAAACCATTGGCCGGACGATGATGATTGGGATGGCGTATCCCAGCCTAATCCCCAACTGCTTTGCGGCTGAGCTTTCACAAATTGCCTGACTAAATCCTGCCCAAAGATACTCGCGTTCCCCGCATAGCTATCCACCCACGCTTTGGTGACGTGTCCCACAGCTTGTGCCGTCCCGAATAACCCAGCATGTCCGGCCATTCCTCCAAACACCGCAGCATTTTCATCATGTACTTCTCCTTGGAGCAAACGACCCCTCCAGGGATCTTCTTCCGTTGGGGCAATATGGTCTGATGAACCCCCAATAACATTAGGAATGCCAAAGGCCAGTGGGTTCGCCTCCACAGGATGGAAGATTCGTTCTTGGCAGAAATCTCCTAGGGATTGACCAGTCACCCGTTCCACGACGAATCCCAACACCAGGTAACCTAGATCGCTATACACGCTGATTGACGATGAGGAATGGTCAAGTGATTCTTGGAGAATCCTGTCCAGAACAGTTTGAATTCTTTTCTGACGGGATTCAGATTCGGCCGAAAAAGTAGGAGGAAACGATTGATAGAAAGGGCGCCAGGCTGGAAGTCCACTTTGATGAGAGAGCAAGTCTTTCAATGAGACCTGTCCCAAAGGCGACCCTTTGGTTTCTTCTAAGAGCCTCGCCAGCGTTTGTGTTAGGCTCAGCCGTCCCTCCTGGACCAAAAGGAGGATTGACGATGCTGTAGCCAGCGGCTTCGTCAGAGAAGCCAGATCGTAGATGGTGTCGACTTGGACGGAAGGAGAATCCGGACGCGAAGCAGTCAGGCCGATGGCCTGATGAACGCGTATTTTCCCTTTGTGACGGACAAACAGTACGGCTCCAGGGAAAACCCCGATCTGAATTCCTTCACGGAGTATACGTGTAATGGGATCGGTCTGATCCACAAATTCATGGGAGGAACGGAGGGGTTACCCCGCTTCTCGATGTGACGCGGGTTCCGCATTCAACTGAGGGGTTTCCGGCTCTAGCGACCCTTGCCGCTCTTCCAATGAAGAATCGAAAGAATCATCCGGCTGCTCTTCCACTTCGACCAACCGATGGAAGGAACTCAACGTTGAGCGAAGACGATCCAACACTAACGCCCGCTGTTGCCGCAGTGCCGAAATCGTCCGACGCATTTCCACAAGCTCTGTCCGGCTTTGCGACAAGATTTCTTCGGCTTTCAATTCGGCTTCCTTAACGATGAGATCGGAATCCCGTTGAGCACCACGCTTCAGTTGATCCACAAACGATTGCGTCGAAATCAAGGTACTGGTCAATGTGGATTCCGCTCGTTTGAGCTGCTTTAATTCTTCGTCTTTTCCCGTGAGCTTTTCTTTTAACACCATATTTTCTTTGGTGAGTTCTTCGACCGACTCGGCAATTTCTTCCAAATACTGATCGACTTGGGTTTTGTGATAACCTCGCCATTGCCGATCCAGCACTTTATGTTGAATATCCAATGGAGTAATTTTCATGATGACACCCTTTCCCTACAATGCCTAGTGCATTCGAATCGCTAAATCCTTCAAAGATCCTACCACGGCAATTTGCAGAAACATAATGAGTAGAATAGCAATGATCGGGGAAAAATCAAATCCCATGCCTCCCATCCCCAGTCGCTTCCGAATTTGATACAAAACGGGATCAGTGGCTCTTTGCAGAAATTGCACGATGGGGTTCCACGGATCCGGATTCACCCAGGAGATCAAAGCCCGAATAATAATCACCCACATATATAACCAGAGGACCGTGTCTAAGATGGTGGCAATACCTTCTAACATATTCCCAGCAATAAACATGTCGCTCCTTTGTTTTTATGCATGGTTGCCCTCATTGCCTTTATCGAACTTTATCCCCTTTTGCCAAAGATGCCCGTGCCAATTCGCACCATCGTGGCCCCCTCCTCAATCGCCACATGATAGTCATTGGACATCCCCATAGACAATTCCTTAAGTCCACCCTGCTTTAGGCTCTCTTGTGAAAGGGAATCACGTAGTTGACGGAGTTCTGCAAAATAGGGCCTGGCATTTTGAGGATTTTCGCTAAAAGGAGGAAGAGTCATCAACCCCCGAACGGCGACGTGAGGGAGCTGATCAATATGTACCAGGGCTTCGGGGATATCCTTGGAGGCAAATCCCCCTTTGGTGCCTTCCCCTGCTACATTCACTTCCAGTAAAATGTCTTGCTGAATTCCCATTTTCTCGGCGATGACGTTAATGTTCCGCGCTTGTTCCACGCTTTCTATGGAATGAAGCACAGCAAAATTTCCCACAATATCCTTGAGTTTTCGACGTTGCATTTGCCCGATAAAATGCCAGGTTAGCCCTTGGCGCGGGCCAACAGCCGGAATCTTTTCTTGGGCTTCCTGAAGCCGATTCTCTCCGAAAATTCGCACCCCTGCCGCATAGGCCTCGATTAAACGGCTGGATACAACCGTCTTTGTTGCCGCCAATAATCGAATCGTAGAAGGGTCTCGCCCTACTCGAAGAGCAGCCTGCCGGATTCCTTCTCGAATTTTCTGCACATTGTCAGCAACATTCACAGAAAACGATGTTTCTTCTAGCGGCGACACGGATAATGTAAAGGACATTGTAAACGGGAATGGTTCTTAAGTCACAGGAACAAATTCGTGAGGAAAAGGTAGAGTGCGCGAGAAATTTACACCCATTAGTCTACTTCTCACTTTTCACTCCTTACTTTTTACTGTTTCTGCTGGCAGCATAATCCCACTCAGCATCGTCCCGTTGACTTTCCCATCTCGACGGTAGGAAAAAAACAGATCATCGCGACAGTGGGCACAATGTTCGATTCGCTCAACCTGTTGTTCAGGAAGACCACTGGCGAGAATTTGATGCCAAATCAACTTTTTAAGGTCTAACATTCCCTTTCCTACTGTCGTTTCTTGGAGGACTCCGAGCCAAGCCGGATAGCGAGATTGTAAAGGTTCAATGACTTCGGCATCGACTTCATAACAACAGGGGCCAATGGAAGGGCCAATGGCCACATGCATGTGAGCCACATCTGAATCAAATTGTTCCACACAGGTTTGAATGGTTTTAGGGACAATGCCACCAACGGCTCCTCGCCAACCTGCATGAATCGCTCCAATGACTCCAGTTTTGTGGTCAACCAATAACACCGGAACACAATCAGCTGTCCGAACGACTAACAAAAGTTGAGGTTGATTGGTGACCAATGCATCCCCTTCTCCCTCTGTCATCACCCCGGCATTGACTGGGCTATCGAAGACCATGACTTGCGTACTGTGGATTTGCTTCAAGCTCGCAATGAAGGGAAACGATGGCGGTCCGGTTGTAATTTCCCCAAATTGAATAGGCGCATCCAGGCCTTCCGGCACCTGACGAGTGCCAAAGAAATGGCGTACAGGAATCACCTCACTCGTGAATCCACAATCAGACAATACAAGACTCACACGCGCAACCTTTTAATCCAATATTTTTCCAGAGACGTTAGCTTTTAGATTTCTTCCTCAAAAACGTGGGGACATCCCAATCGTCATCCACCAGCAAGTTCCCATTTCCATTTTCTTGGGACTTCCGTGCCGTGGCTTCCCGACGTATGTACGTAGGACGATCCAGATCATCAGCGCCATTTTCTCCTGCATGCTCCACCCCCACCGATACCAATACCGGAGCCTTAACGGGCTCCACCACGAGTGTCGGTTGATGAGCACTCGGGAACCGCAATACCGATTCTCCCTGTTCGAACCCCGTGGCAATCACGGTCACAGTCAATTCTTCCCCCATATCAGGGTTAATGACTTGGCCCACAATGATATTGGCCTGTGGATCGGCCGCTTCCCTCGCAATATTAGACGCCGCATCCACTTCATGCAACGTCATACTCGGACCACCGGTAATATTCAGTAACAGGCCTCGGGCTCCTGCCACGCTGCCATCTTCCAACAACGGACTGGCAATAGCCTGTTTGGCCGCTTCTTCGGCTCGAGTGGGTCCGTGCCCCATGCCCATGCCCATCACCGCCCGCCCGGAATAGCCCATTATCGTTCGAACGTCGGCAAAGTCCACATTCACTAGGCCCGGGGTGGTAATCACATCAGAAATACCTTGAATCGCTTGGCGCAAGACATCATCGGCAATCTTAAAAGCTTCTAAAAGTGGAGTATTTTTATCCACCAACCCGAGCAGTTTTTGATTAGGGATGATCAGCAAGGAGTCCACATGCTTTTTTAATTCACGAATTCCATCTTCTGCGAAACTGGCACGCCGGTTCCCTTCATATTGAAACGGCTTCGTAACCACCCCTACGGTGAGAATCCCCAGCTCTCGAGCAATCTTTGCTGCAACCGGGGCTCCACCGGTCCCGGTTCCTCCCCCCATGCCGGCCGTCACAAACACCATATCCGCCCCTTCCAACGCATCCCGAATCTGGGTCTCACTTTCGATTGCCGACTCCTTGCCGACCTCGGGCCGTGCTCCGGCTCCTAAACCTCGCGCGCGTTCAGGGCCCAATTGAATTTTGTAGGATGCCATCGAACGTCCAAGTGCCTGCAAATCCGTATTGGCCACGACAAATTCCACGCGACTCAGGCCCGCCTCGATCATCGTATTGACCGCATTACAGCCTGCACCGCCAATACCCACAACCTTGATGTTGATTCCAGAGGGTTCATCATCAGACATTGAAAACATAGGTCGCCTCCTTTCCACCATGATTCTGGCAGAATGTGGTTACACTCGGTTGATATTTCAGCTTCGTTTTTGACGAGGGCATGGATTTCGACCTCTCCTTTCCTTCCATGGATTAAAAAAAGTTCATGACCCAACTCTTCATCTTGAAGACCATTCCCCCCATCCATCGTGAGGGTTTTTTGGATTTGCCACCTCCCGGCCCTACCATTTCGAATTCGCTTTCCTGACTCATAGAATGCACGATCAAACCCACCGCCGTGGAATACATCGGGTTTTGAACAATATCCCGTAACCCGCCAACACCCAGGGGACGCCCCAGCCGAACCGACAGATTCAGCACTTGCTCGGCCACATCAGCCATTCCCGGAAGCAACGAGGTTCCTCCAGTCAAGACTCCCCCGGCCACAAGCATTCCGTCATAGCCCGCCCGCCGAATTTCACGACGAACCATGTCAAACATTTCTTCCACACGAGGCGAGAGAATTTCGGCCACAATATTTCGAGGCATCACTCGCGATGGACGCCCTCCCACACTCGGCACTTCAATATTTTCCTCGTCATTCAATAACTGACTGCTGGCCACCCCATATTGCAATTTGATTTTCTCCGCATCTTCCGGAGCCGTTCGTAAACCAATGGCCAAATCCGACGTCAAATGATTCCCGCCCATGGGAATGACGGCAGAATGCCGAATGCACCCCTCCACCCAAATGGCGACATCGGTCGTCCCTCCTCCGATATCGACCATAACCACCCCTAATTCTCTCTCTTCCGAAGAGAGCACGGCAGCACTGGACGCTAAGGGCTGCAACACAATATCAACCACATCCAATCCTGAACGGCTGACACATCGCACGAGGTTCTTGGCAGAGGTCACGGCGCCCGTCACAATATGCACATCCACTTCAAGACGGGATCCGGCAATTCCCAATGGATCTCGAATACCCTCTTGATTATCCACAATGAATTCTCGTGGAAGGACATGCAAAATTTGTCGATCCGGCGGAGGCACGGCACAGCCACGAGCCGTATCCACCGCACGCCGGATATCACTCTTGGTAACTTCATTTTTCTTCAGCGCTACCACCCCTTGCGCACTTTCGCTACCGATATGGCTACCGGCAATCCCCGTATATACGGAATTGATTTGTACGGCCGCCATCAATTCGGCTTCTTCCACCGCTCGCTTGATGGATTCCACTGTGCTATCCATATTGACGACCATGCCCTTGCGCAAGCCGGTCGAACGATGCGAGCCGATTCCAATCACGCTGACGGAATGGTCGGACAAAATTTCGCCGACTACCGCGCAAATCTTCGTTGTCCCGATGTCCAACCCCACCACAATGTGTTCGTTTTTTGTCATGGTTTAGAGTGTCCTCTGACGAAGAATGACCTTTTGAATAAATCTCAAATCCACTTCTTGCGATTGCCGTTTAATCGTGTCTTTGACGGTTGGGTACAGGACCAAAAATCGCTCCCACTGCCGTTCCGCCTCCGGTCCAAACTGAAAACGAATGTGAGGAAGATCCACTATAGTCATATACGCATGAGACAGATTCACTCGTGGCCGGCCTGAAAAACGTTCGGACAATAATTCAGCCAAATGTATCCCCTGTTTGGCACGCCGATGACCTTCATCCTCATGCTGCGCCAAAAATTTTGAAGTCATTCCCTCGAGTACCGGTAATGCCTGGCTCGCCTTCGTGATCTCCCCTGGCAATACATAGCCATCCACATCCAGAAAATAGCCTTTCCCTGATGTTTCTAATACGGCCACAGGCTGGCGTTCTTCAACCTGAACGACCAGGGAATGAGGAAACACCCGATCAAATGTGACGGAACGTATCCAGGGGTGCGTCTCTAACTTCCTAGAGAGACGATCAGGATCGATGGACCACAAACTCGATGGCTCCGGGAGGTTCAACTGAATGATAATGTCTTCCCGCGAAAGACGATCCAACCCTAGGATTGTCAGTCGCTGAATTTCAGTCCATTCATTCACCCACCGGACCACAGATTGTCCACCAATCATGACCGTGACAATCAGGCAGGCCAGAAAACTTCCCACAACGACACGTCGAAAAGGCGATTTTCTACGTACTTTTTCTTTCCTACCCAAAGTCTCCCCACGTTTGGCGGGCCGGTTCTTCCGTGGTTGCTTGTAGGAAAACTCATTTCCCAAACCCATCACATCACTCCCTTTTCCATCATGGTTTTTCAGGCAAATCGCCTTCCTTATGCCAAGGCCGCCTGTAGCATCGCTTCTACCAAATCATCGTAGGTCATACCTTGCTGACCCGCCGCCATAGGTAACAGACTCCGTTCAGTCATGCCAGGAATGGTATTCAACTCAAGAACATAAGGACGTCCATTAGGATGAATCCGAAAATCGACACGAGCAGCCCCCCGGCACCCTAAAACCTGATAGGCCTGGGCACTCTGTTCCTGCAGAAGTCGTTCCAATCGAGAAGACAGCGGAGCGGGGCAGAGATAACGGGTCGCCGCTTTTCCATATTTCGCCCGGAAATTGTAAAACCCGCCAGGGGCAATCACTTCGACAGCCGGGAAGACAGTGTTCCCCAGAACACCAACCGCTACTTCACGGCCAGGAATATATTTTTCCACAACAGCCTGTGATCCATACCGAAACGCCTTAGTCAACGCTTTCTTCCATTCAGAAGATTTCTTTACAATAGAAACGCCGATAGTCGACCCCTCGGTACAAGGCTTCACCACAACAGGCCAACCCAATTTACCTGGTGGACGCAAGGGAATCATGGGAGCTTGCAAGGTTTCTCCAGCCGGAACAAGAATTCCCGCCGATTGAAGAACCACGCGCGTTAATCCTTTGTCCATACAGACCGCACTTGCACACACCCCTGATCCCGTGTAGGGAATGCCCATGATTTCCAATAACCCCTGGACCGTACCATCTTCTCCGCCCTGCCCATGAAGCGCTAAAAAGGCCACAGAAATTTTCTTGGCACGAAGTTGACGAGGCAACGTGGCATCAACATCAATAGGAACCACGGTGTGTCGACGGCGACACAACGATTCACAGATGGACCGGCCCGTCTTCAGGGAAATTTCTCGCTCGGCAGATGATCCTCCCATCAACACACCCACGCGCATAGACTTCATACTCATGATTTCTTGTGTTTCAACATGAGGCTCACACTCTCATGCATGCACTATTGATTCCCCTCTCACTCCGTGCTCTTCCGTCCTCACCTCTTACTTTTCCCCAATCACTTTCCATTCCAATTGGAGTCGCACGCCAAATTTCCTTGCCACCGTTTCCCGAACCTTCCGCACTAACGTGAGAACCTGTTCAGCGGTTGCGGCTCCTTTGTTCACGATAAAATTAGCGTGTTTGGTGGAGATTTCGGCATCGCCGATTCGCCACCCCTTCAAGCCCGCAGCTTCAATTAAGCGGCCAGCCGAATCTCCGGTGGGATTTTTAAAAACCGATCCGGCATTAGGCAGCGTCAAGGGTTGCGTGGCCTTTCGATACTGCAGATAGTGTTTCGTGACCGATTCGATGGCTCCTTTAGCGGCGGACGTCAATTGCACCCAAGCGCCCACAACGATGCCCCTGGGAAGCGTGGTCTTGCGATAGGTAAATGAGATCGTAGAAGCTTCTACCCGTTTTCGTATGCCACGGATCGTCACCAGATCCACAGCTTGTAAGACATCTTGCATTTCACCTAAACGGGTCCCGGCATTCATAACGACACCACCACCCACGGTGCCCGGAATCCCCGCGGCCCATTCCATGCCAGACAGTTTCCGGCTGAGGGCAAATTGCATCAGGCGCGGCAGTCTCACGCCGGCCTGAGCATAAACCAATTGGTTGGCTTCTTGATGAATCGTGGTGAATTGCTGTAATTGCATCACAATACCGCGAATGCCCTTATCCCGAATGATCACGTTCGTTCCACCCAGCACCGTTAGAGGAATGCGACCCATTCGTGCCCCGCTTACCACACGAACCACATCTTCTACGTCAGCAGGAATTACCAGGACATCTGCCGGACCGCCAACGTGGAGAGAGGTGAGCGGTACTAAGGACTCTTGCCATCGAATGTCTCCTTGTACCTGGGCCAAAGCTCGACGAAGCATCGACACAGTGGGTGCCCGTCGTACTCCCATCAGAAGTGAGAAGTGAAAAGGGAGAAGTAAAAAGCAAGAGAGAAAAAAAACCTATCGTTCATCCTCATCCATTTCCCTTTGATTCCTCTCCTCACTGTCCACTCCTTACTCCTTACTTTTCACTTCTCCCTTTTCACTTCCTAGGGTGACTAACAGCTCCTGTCCAATCTTCCCCACATCTCCGGCGCCTAGTGTTAGCAACACATCGCCTTCACGTAGTTCATCTCGCAATCGGTTAATCAGCTCTGGATCCCCATTGACCCAATGGACGGCAGGATGACCAGACCCACTGATTTTTTCCACAAGCGTCCGACCGCTTACCCCAGGAATGGGGTCTTCTCCTGCTGCATAAATATCCAAGACATAGATCACATCGGCTTGCTCAAAGGCTTTGGCGAAATCATCGGCAAGATCTCTCGTTCGGGAAAATCGATGCGGTTGAAAGACCACCACCAAACGTCGTGACCAGGCAGCTCGGGCCGCCGCTAACGTCGCACGAATTTCTGTGGGGTGATGGGCATAGTCGTCTACTACCACAATCCCGTTTTTTTCGCCTCGAATTTGAAACCGGCGTTCCACACCGGAAAACGCTGCCAGGCCCGATCGGATCAAATCCACAGGGACATCCATTTCCAATGCCACGCCGATCGCGGCCAACGCATTCGACACATTGTGAACACCGGGAATGCGAATGCGAAACGGACCAAGTTTTTGTCCACGATAATGGGCGCGAAAATCTACGCCCAGCGCTTTAGATTCAAAATCGGTCGCAAATAAATCGGGTGTCAGCACTCCTGAAAAATCACTCATGCCAAAGGTCTGATAGCGTTTCACCACACCAGGCAAGAGGCCACGGATCCAGGGATCATCCGCGCAAAGAATCGCCGCCCCATAAAACGGAATTTTGTTAATAAATTCCAAAAACGCTTCCTGCAACCGCTCCATACTTCCATAATGCTCTAGATGCTCTCGATCCATATTGGTCACGACGACAACCGAAGGCGACAAACGTAAAAACGACCCATCGCTTTCATCGGCCTCGGCAATGAGAAGATCACTGCGTCCCAACCGGGCATGCGTGCCCATGGCATTGACTTTCCCTCCGACCACGAACGTGGGATCAAGCCCGGCTTGAGCTAGGATTGATGCCACCATGGAGGTCGTCGTGGTTTTACCGTGAGCACCCGCAATCGCAATGCCGAACTTCAAACGCATCAATTCAGCTAACATCTCCGCACGAGGTATGACGGGAATCACTTTTGCCCGTGCCGCGCGAATTTCCGGATTGGAAGTGGCAATCGCGGATGACATCACGACGACCTGCGCACCTTCAACATGCGATTCTTGATGTCCGATATGCACAGTTCCACCCATTTCTTCTAACCGGCGAATGCTGTCGGAATACCCTGTATCAGAACCCGTAACTTTATAGCCTAACGTGAGGAGCACTTCCGCGATGCCACTCATACCGCTGCCACCGATTCCGACTAAATGAATGTGTTGAATTTTCCGAAACATAATTTTCTAGACTCCTAGAGGTACGGAAAGGGGTTGCCAGCACCTTTGCTGCCGGCTCGTATTTGGCACAGAAGACGGCATGTTCACTGATTACTTTGTCTTGGTTCCCACACAATGTATTCTCAATATCCAAATACAAATGCGATTACATTCGTGGGAAGCAAGAAGTTCAACAATATTGGTTGCCCTGCCATCTCTTGACTGACACTCCCTTCATTC
>QIDY01000206.1 GCA_003228495.1 Nitrospirota bacterium | reverse complement strand
GGAAAACCGCCCTCTACTTGTGGTAGCCAATTTCCATAGCCAGACAATCCGGCTGCCACTAGAAACATAAAGCCACCAATTTTCATCAGGGCGCTGATACCTGGAAAATACAAGCCACCAATAAATGCCATGATCGTAATCATGAGCAGTGAAACCGGGAGCATTCCATCATTGAATGCAAAATTATGGGTATAGTTTGAAACAGCGATAAAGACCAAAAACATGCATAAAATCCCAATAGCTGTTTGAAATGTTGCACGTTTTTTTTGCACAGGATCTTTAATGGTCGCTTGAAAGTAGATTAGGAGGCCGACAAGCATCAGCAGGACCAGCCAGCCCATATCTAGAGCTCTTCCTATTAAATCAACCACAGTTCACTCCCCCAACTTTTGGCCACTTATTGAGGCCATATAATTAGTGTTAATACCTTTATCTTATCAATGCCCGGTTACAGGTTGAGGAGATGCCCCACCAGGAACGGGTTCGGTAACAGGGCCCTTCACTATCACCTTCTTTGCACCTAGTGACCCCATCCAGAAAACAAACATAATACTGACCCAGAAAAATAGCACGTTAAACGAAATGACATTGGCCGCGAAACCAATGGTATGGGTATAGGCCCATGGCGAATTGTCCCGCATCACTTCGTTCACGTGCCAGAACAACCTCACGGACGAACGAATATACCCCATTAATCCCATCATCCATGTGAATGCGGTGGCCAACATAATGATCGCATATTGGGAACGCGCGGGAATTTGTCCCCATCTAATTGGCCCCAATTCTCTTCCACCCTTCAACATTGCCAAATTTAGTGGGGTCATGAGAAACAAGCACGACAACGTTCCAGCCACCTGAGGAACCGACAACCCGATTCGCACATTTGCCGGAATAAAATATCCATAACAGGCCAGCCAAATATTATTTAATTGGGCAACTACGAAAAAACACCCCATAAAAATATTGCCAAATTTTGACCAACTGACGGTCGGCACCTTATTCCCACGCTGGTACCAAATAAAACTTAGAATCGTGGTCATAATGATGGCATTAATTCCACCATTTTTGGCCGACATCACACCAAAATTCCCCAGCACAGGGTGCTGCTGACCGCCCATGGCTTTCAACTCTGCCGGTGACATAACGATTGTATGTGGGGTGATAAACACCAGAAGCCCTACGACCAATATAAATACCAGATATTTAATATACTTTTGAAATCTTTCTCCGCCTGTCATTCGTCCTAGGGCTTGCCACAGATAATAATTGGTTGTGAGGAACAGAATTCCAATCATGGTGGCTTGAATAATAAACAACCATGCCAACAATCCACCCATAAGGGTAATCCCCATTTGTTGACGGTAAGCATACACCTCCCGCATCAACCAATATCCCGCAAATGGAAGTGGAATAAGAAAGGCCACGCCCAAGCTCATGGCGATGTATCCCATCCAATCATAATGAGCCCGCTCTTCGTCTGTATTTGAAGAGAGGAAGCGATAGGCCGCATAGGCTGCCACCACACCACCACCAAACGCCATATTCCCTAGAATTCTATGGACATTCAAAGGATTCCAAAGGGCTGAATGTATCACATGCCAAATGTTCCCCAAATAGCGACCTTGTTCATCAATCCCAGCCGGTGACATCATGAAAGCAATCCAGGAATTGGCCAACATCATCAGGAGTGTACCGATGACGTTCAAAACGACCGACATACTGAGGTGAACCCACTTCAGAACCCCTTCTCTCATTTTGTCCCAGCCATAATAATATATATAGAGCGTTGCGCTTTCCGCGACGAAGGTCAAGGCATAAATATGCATGACCGGGCGGAAAATACCAGACAAATATCCAAAGAAGGCTGGATAGAGTGTTAGGAAAGTAAAGATCAAAATCCCACCAAGAATGGCAGTCAAGGAATAGGCCGTCAAACTAATCCTGATAAAATCATAAGCCAATTGATCATACTTCTTGGCCATGGCCTTATCCTTACTGATCATCCCCGCGAATTCAATACACATACAGAAAATTGGGACCGCCAGCACAAAACTTCCATAATAGAGATGCTGTTGGTTGGCCACCCACAGAAGAACGCGGCTCTCAAAGTTATACCGAGGATAAAATGATTCATTATCCTGTGTGACAGGAGCGGGCATTCCAATTGCCGGGCCTTCTATTTTGTAATAAATATCACGACCCATTTCAATCTTTTCACCCTCTTCACCCTCACCGCCACCTTCAGCTGCAGCCGCTTTTTGGGCAGCTAAGACCTCAGGAGGAGGACCTCCCGAAGCCCCTCCACCACCGCTAGCCAGGGCCGTGACCGACAAAAGAATTGGGAGTGTCAAAAACACCCCGGTTACCAGCAACGCAATGCCAGCAAAAAACTTCTTTTTACCTCGGGTCATTGGAGTGAACAAGCGACCCATGGACCTACCTCCTTTGAAAACGTGTTGTTTGTATAACCAATCAAATTTTTTGCAATTTTCTTTATTCGCATACCCATTTTATTTTTCACATGTACATGCAGAAGTCCTACGTTTACTACCGAATACCCCTACCGGAACATATAAAAATAGTCTAAGCCCTGGGCATCCATTAAAAGCCAGTCCAAAAATTGAAAATACACAAAACAAATCACCAATGAAATGGCCACATAGACAGCAGTCATTGCACCCCTCCTTCGCTTATAGAGAAATTAATGAAAGTTTCTTGTTGATAGAAAGACATGAAATTTAGCAGGGGCATTGAATACCAGCAAACCAATAAAAAAACCAGAGACTTACCGCGCAAGTCACATAAAATATTGCCTTGCCAATTTTTGTCTCTAACACCGTTGCTTCTCTTACAGGTCCAAACTCAGCCATGTTCCATCACCTCTTCGTTAGTACAACGTTTTATTTAGATATATACACCTAAATTATTTTATTGACAGATTCTCAAACTTCATGGTATTCCAACATTCATTCTTTTCGATGTAAAAAGGGATAACCCATGCGCAGCAATGCAAAAGTGTTCGACATTGTAGTGTTGGCCGGAATGGTTGTCAATATTCTTCTCGCAGTTTTCCTCATCCTCTATTATTTTGATTTTCTCGGTTAACGTTCCATAATCCAGAAGACAAGATTATCGGCTCCTTGTCCTGTTTTGATCTTGCACACCGAAACCCAATGGCTTCATCCCGGAAGTCCGGAACGATAAAACTTCGATTAGTAATACGCAGGTCAATTCCCTGACTCATATATCCTCCCCCACGCATAGTTTTGTAAGTTGAAGTTGGCTTGGAGCGCACCACGCCCGGCTTTACCGCTCTCCGATAAGTATCCTCGACATACCAATCCTCCACCCATTCCATGACGTTGCCTGCCCCGTCATAGACTCCATACATACTTCGATCTTTCGAAAAAGATCCAACCGGCGCTGTCACTTCAAAACCATCAGCTTCCCCATCAAAATTCGCAGGAAACCCATCGCGGCCTTCACCCCAGGGCCATGTTCGTCCATCCGAGCCTCGAATAGCTTTTTCCCATTCTCGTTCGGTGGGAAGCCGCTTACCTTTCCATTCGCAATAGGCCACGGCATCACTCCAGGATACATAGGTCACCGGTTGATTGAGTCCACGGAGGGCTTCAAGCTTCCTGGCATAACGGGAGGGCGGCCCAGGTAGACGATGACCTGTCGTTTCAACAAATTCCATATACTGTTGGTACGTGACCTCATACTGATCAATCCAATAGGTATCTAGCATTAAGACATGCTGAGGCTTTTCATTGTAACCCCCTTGGTTGCTGCCAAGAATAAATTCCCCGGCAGGAATTTCAACCATCGTATCTTCTTGTTGTGCTAAGACTGAAGGCCTTTGGGCTGGAGAAACGGACTGAGCAGGTTCTTCAACCGGGATGGGCGGCCCTTTCAAAATTCCCATGATGGGCAAACTGCACATCACCAGAACCGCAATGAGGAATATTACTTTAAAGCGAGTATCCATGAGAGGACTTCACAACAACCAAAAGAAGCGAGAAGTAAAAAGTGAGGAGTGAGAAGCAAGAGAAAAGAGACGGCAAGTCCCTCCTTCTTGCTCACTCTTTACTTTTCACTTCTACCTTCTCACTTTTCACTTTCGGACGGAGGATCTTTTGCGCATCGAAATCCTATGGTCGCATCGGTTCGCCACATCTTGGCTGAAAATCGCTTGGTGACGCGCGCACCTAACCGAGACTCACGCCAAGACCCGCCACGAATTACTTTAAACACATCATCCGTTTTAGGACCCGGTGGATTCCGATACGGCGATTCCTGATAATAATCTGCGGTATAATCGTCCATCACCCATTCAGCAACATTGCCCGTGGCATCGTACAGTCCGAAGGGACTTCGCCCCACTTCAAATGATCCGACCGGCGCCAAGTATTGGAATCCATCCTCTTGTCCATCCACATTGGCGAATGGATGCTCAAATTTAGTTCCCCAGGGATAGCGTCGCTTGCCTTCCCCACGTGCGGCCTTCTCCCATTCGGCTTCCGTCGGAAGCCGTTTACTTGCCCATCGGCAATACCCAAAGGCATCGTTCCACGTCACTCCCACCACAGGATAATCAGGGCTAATGAGCTTTTCGGCTTTATCCTCAAACACCGGCACTTTTGGTTTTTCTCGTTTCGTCATTTTCACATATCGGTCGTAATCCGCTTGGGTTACTTCGTTCAAATCTATATAAAAAGTTTGAAGATAGACAGGGTGAGCCGGACCCTCGTCCGGATCACCATCGCCAATTCCCATGGTAAAAGGCCCTTCAGGAATTTCTATCATCTTTCGATTATCATCTCCCATGAGAGTTTTATACATCGAAAAATCCTGGGTAGGCATGGGCTGAAGAACACGCACCTTGGCTGGTCGACCTGCCATAATCGCTTCCAAATCCCGTTTATTCTTATAGGTTTCCCAAACAAACAACACCATCGTCATAATAAAAGATCCAAACACAAAAATAATCGAGCCTATTAGAACCCGTTGATCCTTCATCGGCTTAATCCCAAAGTCGTTGGCAGGACGTTATACATCCTCATGATTCAGGATTTCCCGGTTGCTCCACCGGAGAAGCCGATACCGGTTGTTTTCGTTGTTGAAAGAGATCTAGCAACATTGGAATCCAGACTCCCATAAATCCACCCATCGCGGCGCCTGAAGAGGCACCGACGGTTATCACATCAACGCCACCTAACCTCCAAGCCAGCAAACCTCCTAATATCGTCCCCACAAAGATACTCAAAAAGAATTGTCGCCCTCCGAAATACCCGACACCTGCACCTAACAAGATACCCAACACAAGAGACGCCGGGAGAAACCCGATTCCCATCGACAGACCAATGAGCACCCCAACAGTCCCTAAGACCAGGGCTCCCAAAACAACATCATATATTTTTGACATAGGCATCGGATTCTCTAATATTTATTACTAAGACATGCGGCTTATTCGGTTTCAACTCGGAGCGAGCCAAAATCAATCTCTACTGCAGAGCCTCCTAACAACGAAATTCCCCAAGCCTTGGCAGCAGGCTCATGATTGTGAATCTTTAAAAAATCTTCGTAGACATTGACCCGTTCCTCCACCCACTCGCCAATAGGCTCTGCCCCACTTCGGATCACCATTTCGGTAGAACTGAACATGCCGCCTTCCTTGATCGAGCCTACCGGTAACATGGCGCTCCACACATATTTGGTATTGACTGGAATAAACATCAAATCCGTGTCTAACGACGGGTAAATCGCCGCGATAAATTCCTCCCCCTCCGGAACCGCCTGAAGCCGCCAACGCCAAACCAACACCGGATGCGTCTTGGGATCCCATGTCATCTGCTTCGTATAGACACGTTGACTGGCCTTCTTCGCTCTAAGAAATGAAACGCCGTCTTCCTCCTGAATCATATACGTTTCATGCGCGGTCACCGTACTCCGTTGCGCTCCCCATCCTTGAGGAAATCCTCTTTCATCCGGATTGCGAAAATCTTCGATGAGGATGGAATCCCCTAAAGACCCCTGGCTGGCCGAATTTTCCGCCCAGACCAGACTATTGGCATTCACACCCATGATCATCACAAAGCACCATAGAGCTATACTCCACGTACGAATCCATAATCCGATGCTACGATGTTGGTTATCATTAAACGCTAGAGTCATGCTGATTCCTCTTGTGAAAGGACTTGAACCACAGGCGTAGACCGAACTGACTCAGCCGTTCGTTCCTCACTCACTCGAAGATCCCAACGGCTAAGCCAAAATACAAAAAACACCGAAGACCAGAACATGATCATGTTTATGGTCACCATTTTCGCTACAAACCCTAATGAGGGGGTGAAAGCCCATGGAGACTGATCCTGCATCAATTCATTGACATGCCATTCCAATCGACCGGCCGATCGAATATATCCCATCAGCCCCATCACCCAAGAAAAAGCCGCCGCAACGATTAGTAACGCTACCATTCCGCGTGATGTAATTTTTCCCCATTGCACGGGGCCGATCACTTGCGAACCTCGTAGCAACAGGCGATTAAGAAAGAGGCCGCCAATCACCACAGTAGCGGTTGTCACCCCTTGAGGGGCCGACAAGCCCACCCGCACATTCGCCGGGATATAAAACCCATAAATTGCCAACCACACAATATTTCCAATTCCCAAAACAAACAACAGCCCAAGAAGAATATTCCCCCAGGAGGCCCATGACACCGTAACGATTCTATTGGCTCGCCGATAGAGGATAAAACTCAAAGCCGTCAAACAAATCATGACGTTAATCGCCCCATTTTTGGCTGACATCACACCGAATTGCCCAATGACCGGATGCTGTGCCCCACCCATCGCCTTCATTTCACTCGCACTTGTCGCTAACGTATGAGGGGTAAACCACACCAGAAAACAGACCATGAGCCCAAAGACAATCGCTTTAAAATAGGGATGAAAACGGTCACCTCTTTTTAGGCGGGCCAAGGATTGCCAAATATAATAATTAATCCCTAAAAACAACACACCGACCATAATGGCCTGAAGGACAAATAACCAAGACAGCATGCCCCCCATCATCGTCACACCCATTTGCTGCCTGAATTCGAAAACCGCTCGCATTAACCAATATCCCGCAAGAGGCATGGGTAGCAGAGCACAGACCATCACGATCATAAACACATAGCCTACCCAGTCATAATATGCACGATCTTCGGTAGTTTTTGACATAAAAAATCGGTAGGTCGCATACGCCACGACCACGGCCCCGCCCGACATGATATCCGCAAGAAATCTATGCGCGTTCAGGGGATTCCATAAGGGCGAGTGGAGCAAATTCCACACGCTTCCTAAGAAGTGGCCTTCACCATCAACACCTGATGGCGCCATCATAAATGAAGCCCAGGCATTCGCAGATACGAGGAGAATCACACCCATGACATTCGCTAGCATGCCTATAGACATATGCACCCATTTAGCCCTCTGAGTATTCAAGCGCTCCCAGGTGTAATAATAGAGAGCAAGCAAGAAGGCCTCTCCCACAAACACCGCCGCATACACCGGCATCAGCGACTTAAACGTGGAGCCCATGTAATTCATGAACCCTGGATAGAGAGTGATGAATAAGGCAAGCATCAAAGAACCCAGCACAGCCGTAATCGAAAGAGCCACCAAAGCCACGCGTAAAATGTCACGCGCCAAACCATCGAACTGCTGCCGGGCCATCTCCCGGTTCCGGGTGACTCCTAAAAACTCCAATAGGAGGCTAAATATCGGGAGGGCTAAAACAAAACCCCCAAAGTAAGTATGCTGCTGAGTCACAAACCAAACAACTAAGCGATTATTGACGAAAGGGATGGTGGAGTAACTTCGGGGACTTTCGGCTGCGGCCGGGCCCTCGATTGTCCCAGGTATCTGGTAAAAAATATCCAGTCCTTCTTCCCCAACGATAGGGTGATCAGGCTCAACTGCCAATGCAAAACCAGCAGAAAAGAGAAGAAAAACCAAAAGAAACAAGAGTGATCGATGCATCTACTTCACCAAATCGCCATGCGGAACCAAAGGAGGAACAGATTCAGGAGTTTTGGATTGCTGGAGGATCCCCATCACAAACGGACAACGTTGAATGTTTTCCGGAATAGTGACAAGATGCTCTTCGTAGGATTTCCGCCATCCAAAAAATAGGGAATACAACGTCATCACAAACCCGGTACTCGCGGCAATGGTCACAAACCCAAACTGCGAAATCTGTTCAATACGAATTACATAGACGGCTATGCCAATCAGGACAAGAAAATAGGTGAGGGCAAACGTTAAACTCGGCCACAGCCAAAACCAGAGACAGGACAACCACGTATGGGGCCTGCGCTTCGCCTCTTCCTGTTCAAATAAGGCCTCTCCGGCAAAAAATGCCAGCAAACTAATGGACGCCACAATCACAGGAACCAGTACCGATTGCAGGATTGGCTGCCAAGAACCAAGTCCAAAGCCAAATACCATCCACGAACTGAGGATACCTCCAACAATCCCCAGCCCTCCCCATTTCATCACCTCAGGCAACTGTTGCGGAATCCATGATCGCAATGGGTCCCCATTCGGAAATGTAGGCACGACTGTTCCTTCATGAGCCAGACGTTGCACCAGTCCAATTTCAAACGCATCTCGAGTGACTGAGGTGCAGGGTATGATCATCGCCATCATGGCAGGACCTTCAGGGTGGAGAAGAAAATCATAGCCGACAAACACTTGTAGAATGGCTAAGACTAACAGTGAAAGCTGCATGCCATACGCGACCCCAATCCAACCCACGATCCAGGCCCACTGCCGTAACCCATCCTGGTGAAAAGACTCTTGAAGCGAAAGCCCCCGCCCTTGTCGATACCCCCAGATCGCAGCAAGCGCTGACACGCATCCACTCAACCCTAACAACACCAACGGTTCAGACAACGGCAAGACATCTTTGAGGAGACGATATATCCCAAACGCCACAAGCCCGGGAGCCAACATCACCAGCCGCTTGCGTTTTCGCACGGGTTGGTCCGTCACAAGGAGGTTTAATTGCGGAAGGACTCGTAAAGATAATCGATGTAACATTGGCTTACACGTTTGACAAGATGTTGTTGATTGGCAGAAAGCGGAGGCTATTGGCGTTCACCGTCCCGTGGCCATTCCAAAATATCTGGTTTTCACTTCTTCCATCAGTGCAACCGTCACTTCCGGCATGCCCCGATCGAGGGCCGTACGTTCCAATTCTGTCTTGGCCATGGTACGGATGCCGGAAGGCACATTGGCTAATCGACGTTCAGCCTCCGGACTCCATTCCACCTGTCCCTTGTTTCGGGCAGCCACCATACGAGAATAGGTCACAATCCGATATTGCCGATCACCGGCAAAGGTCTCAACCTCGTCACGAACCAAAGACGCCAGGTATGGCGGCAACCGCGAAAGATGGTAGTGAGCCTCATCGGTCCATATGATGAGAGGAACAAGAGAATCAATGTCCTTGAGTCGGCCTTCTCCACCTACGGCCCATCCACACCCATCACATTGAAAACGTGCAAACACCTCATCAGATTCTAATTCTTCAACCTCTTCCACACGGAAAGACTGTTGGCATCCACACAGCACCGTATCGCTACCCGATTTTACCAGGATAGAGGATGTACAACATCGTGTAGGTCGCGGTCCCTGTCACAAATAACACGCAATAGATTACCATCGTGAATCTTCCCAATACACGATGACGGCGCGCGCCGTTCGGCCATATCCGTTGAATTAATATCTCAATCCCAAACACCATCGCAATAATAAGGGCCAAGCCGACATAGACACTCAGCTTCCCTAAAGAAAATCCTGACGTCATCACGCGAGAGAGAAAGAACAACATGACCAACCCCGTAAGGCTTCCCAAGATGGTCACAATCCTGCGCCCGGAAGTCTGTAGGAGTGCATCTTTCAACACCCGTCGACCTTCAACAAATGTTTGAGAACGAAACCCCAGTACTAGCATATAAATGGCCATGATCAAACCAATCACGACCAAGAAGATGTGGAAGGTCAACAAAGGGATAAACACATTATCATACAAAGCCTGTGATCCCCCGAACCCTTCCTTCCCTTCAAACGCCAAGACCCCGAGATTCCGAAACAGATAATAGCTGATAAAAAATGCCAACATCGCCACCATGCCGCCAAACATCAGCCAGTGATGATGATCTGTCTTATGTTTTTTCGCCTGAATCCATCCCACAATAAACAAGGTGGTAAACACAGTGGCCATCAGCTGGCTGATATCCGCTCCCATCGTCGCATGAGAGTCAACAAACGTCGCATAAGTGCCAACAAACCCTGGCTCCCGAAGCCATTCCGCTAGTTCATACATATCCTTGTGCGTATCCCTTCGTTATTTCGTGCCTTGAATCATGGCGCAAGATTCTAGTTCTTCGACGCTGCGAAATCCGGCTTGCTCCATCCAACGATGCGATTCCTCAATCGTAAAACATTCCCCTTTTTCCGTATTTACCAAAATATGGACCGCAAAGGCAGTGGTCCAGGCCGGGCTGGTTCGAGAGGGATCTAAAAATCGATCTTTGATAATCAATCGTCCCCCTTCCTTCAAACAGCCACAAACTTTCTCTACTAACGCCGCATTCATCTTCCCATCTTGGTAATGCAGAATATCGGACATCAGCGCAACATCATAGGAACCTTGAAACGCATCTTCATGGAAATTCCCATGTTGTAGTTGAATGCGGTCAGTTAACCCTGCCTCGTCAATACATTGTTTCGTTACTTTTAAGGTTGCTGGAAGATCAAATACCGTTGCGGTGAGTTCCGGATATTCTCGACAAAACGCAATCGCATTGGTGCCGGCTCCCCCTCCGACATCCAACATCCGTTTTGCTCCACCGAGATTCAACCGTTGCGCCAAGGCAGGACCACTCCCACGCCCGATTCGATCCAACACCGTCAGCACTTGCGCACCTAACTCCGGATTAGTCTCAAACACATGTTGTGTCACCGGAGACTGTCCAGTTTTGACGGCTTTCTCTAACTGCCCCCAATGATTCCATTCAGCATCGTGCAACAGCAACAAGTGTCCGACATATTCCGGGCTGGATTGTACCAGATATTGCCCTGCCACCGGAGTGTTCGTATAGGCTTTTTCCTCTTTTGTCACCACACGCATCGCCACCAGGGCATTCATTACCAACTCCAAGGCTCGCAGGTTCAGTCCACGCGCTTCGGCTATCTGATTGACCGTCAACGAATTTCCCTTGAGCGCGGAGAACAGGTCAAGCTGAACAGCGGTAAGGAGAATCTTAGTTTCCCAGTAATAGCCTATCTGAAAAATATCGGCGAGAGACAACTCACGTGGCACACAAGACCTCAACCTCAAAATAGCGCATAATCATTGGCATTCGTAGTCGATCTTAACGGGGGCAATTGTTCAATGGCAAGGAATATTGGACAAGGAATCTCCCAAAAAACAAGGGCAACCAGCAATGAGCCAGTTGCCCTTGTTCAAGGCCTAATCTTTAAGGAGAATAAACCCTATTTGATCTCGAAATTCGCTTCGGCCGTTCCGCCATCGGCAACTTCTACTTCCACCGTCATAGCCTTTTTCCCACGTGCTTCCCTGGACACCGAAGGATGGAAGACTGCGACTGTATGCTTTCCAGCCGGCACATCTTTAATTTCAAACGTGCCATCCGCTCCGGCCACGCCATAAAAAGGGTTCGTCACGGGCACATACCAGGCTTGCATAAATTCATGCTGATCGCATTGCAAACGCAAGACCGATCCCTTTTTATACATTTTCACTTTCACTCTCTTTTGTAACGACGAGCCCTTTTTCGCCAACGCGATATTGAACTCCGTACTGGATCGGGCACCTAACTGATCAAAGCTGTGAGGATTGTGTAAGACCCCCAACTTAGACTTGGGATCGTCAGGATCCGCATCGTTATTTTCCACATAAAATTGGCCATTACTCACTGACACTCCCGTAAACGGCAGGAATTCGCAAAGTTCCGACATGACTTTTTGGGCAGGCGCTTTTTTGAAACTCTTCATCCAAGCCTTATCCGTGATGCTGGTCACGAGCACAACCGCATGCTTCAAGCCCCCGCTGCCATCTACTTGGACCTCCTTTAACAAACGAGTTTCACCATCGGCACTTTTGCTTGGATTTTTTTTACAAAAGTCCACATTAGGAAACTTGGAAAAAGCAAATTCTTTGGGGGGCGGTACTTTTCCTGTAAAGGTGACTTTCCCTTTAATCGTTCCACCAGCCAGGGCAACGAGTGGGGCAGCGAGCAATATGCCACCGACCAGCAAAGACAAAGTTAAAGACTGACGATTCCTCATGATTCTTCCTCCTAAGTTAAGAAAATTTGTTCCGTTGACGAGGGAAAATGAACAAATAGGATTTGAGTGAAATCAGGTTGTCCTCTTTATCCCGGCCAGATTCAGACAAACAACCTGGGTATGATTGAGTTAGAGTAGTCACTTGCATATATATCAAGAATAAAAAAAAGGTGTCAAGAAAACATGGCCATTTTAGGCCATTCGGACCATGCCTTAGGTCTTCTAGGGTGGCATCTAACTCCCGTATCTCAACAGAGAAAGGAAGCCGACCAACAACCCAACATATCTACCTACCAATCAATGGCAATGGCACATAACCTTATGCAGCCTGTTTTTTGAGAACCGCAATTAATTCTTCCACACTCCCCTTCACATTTTTGGCCTGAAAGACAGGAGCCAAACATATCTGATCCGTACAGACAAAAGCCACGGAGCGCCCATCATAGGGGAACGTAATATCTCCCCACTTCGCCTGACCTTCCCGAGGGTCAAAGCTTCTAATAATTTTGCCAGGGCAATAAAGCTGTTGGCCTTCCAGTAACAAGGCCTGAGTCCTTGCATCCTCAGGCAACCCAACAATGGCAATATGAACAGGAGGTCGAAACCATTCATCAGCAGCTAAACCTATTAAAGCAATAGGAAGTGGCTGTGGGTTGCCCACGACAGACAGCAACGTTTGCTCCGCCGTCGATCGGTAATCATCATTGTGCGTGAGATGAAAAAGATCCAGATAGAACCGGACCGCTTGAATATTCTCGCGTGCCGGCTTGGTAGGAACGTTTAGCAGGCCAAAGTTGTCAGACGAAGGTGGGCGATCAAAAAACCCTCCACCTTTTCGATCTTGCAACAACTCTTGACTGGTCCGGGCAATGGCTTCGGCATCCTTCAAAAATC